>JAEUQL010000523.1 GCA_016789295.1 Blastocatellia bacterium
GAAGCATTGACTAATGTTGCACGTCACTCGAATGCAACTTATGTTCAAATTAAGCTACATTCTTACCAAGACAAACTTTTATTGACTATAGCTGACAATGGGGTTGGACTGATGCAGAACAAGCCAACAGGGCTTGGTCTTGTTGGCATGCGTGCACGAGCACAACAGATAGATGCTGAGTTCTCTCTACAAAATCAACCTTTAGGGGGTGTAAAGATAGAGATATCTGCCCCTTTGCGTCTATTAGAAAAAGAGGTATGAGCAAAAAGAAGATCCGCATTCTTTTGGCCGATGACCATTCGGTTGTTCGTCAAGGATTTGGAATGATCCTAGCTTCACAAGCAGACCTTGAAGTGGTTGGAGAAGCAGTTAACGGGCGTGAGGCCATTGACCAAGCAGAGCTTCTGCACCCTGATCTAGTAGTAATGGATGTATCAATGCCCGAACTTAACGGTATTGAAGCAACAAGACGTATTAGAGAAGCCGTTCCTAGTTGTCGTGTGTTGGCACTGAGCATGCATCGAGACTCGGTCTATGTTCGAGAGATCTTAAAAGCTGGAGCACACGGCTATTTATTGAAAGATGCTATGGATCAAGACTTACTGGTTGCAGTTCGATCTATTGCTCAAGGCCAAGGCTATCTCAGCCCGGCTGTCTCTGATGCAGTACTGTATGACTACCGTAAACACGTCAAAGACCCAATAGATCTTCTAACTAGTCGTGAACGTGAAATATTACAACTTATTGCTGAAGGTAAAACAAACAAAGAGATAGCCACTATACTCAATTTGAGCATATATACTGCAGAATCTCATAGGGGGCGGATTATGGAAAAACTTAACCTCCACAGCTCAGGAGAGCTGATACGTTTTGCTATACGAAATGGGCTTATAGACTAGATAGTATAAGAAGTGAGGGGACATTCCCTCACCTACTACCCTCCCACAGCTACTAGTCCTATGCGAATAGCATATTTTATCAAACCAGGTAGCCCGTTTACTTTTAGCTTGTTCATGATATTGGCTCTGTGTGCATCAACCGTCTTTACACTCAAGCTGAGCTTTTTTGCCACCTGTTTGTTTGTATAGCCTTCTGCAAGCAGTCGCAAGATCTCCTTTTGACGTTCTGTGAGAGATTCTGTCAAAGGCTCTATTTCTATAGTATCTTTCGCTGCTTTCTGTACATTCGATTTCTGGTTTTGGAGCACAGAAGAGATTGCAGATGGTACCCAAGGACTTATGTACCTATGTCCATTAACAACCTTCATTACTGCATCAGAAAACTCTTGATCAAGCTTCTGCCTGATGATGTAAGCCGATACTCCAGCATGAACTGCTTCAGCAACAAAGATATCGTCTGAAAAGTACGACATCATAATGATTGGTGCTTCAGGGCAGAGTATTTTCAGCTTCTTGATAGTTTCAAGACTCTCTTTCTTCGAGTCCCCAAGCAGAAAGTGGTTAAAAACAATTAGATCAAAACTATTAGTTCGAACCATCTCCAGTGCAGCTTGCTTAGAACCTACTTCATTAACTGAAAATCTATGATAATTTTGTAAAAGTTTACGACCATCAATGTCATTAATATCGCTTAGAAAAAGTACTTTTAGTTTTTTTTCGCTTAAAAACATTTTTTCCCTTCTTAATTTATCATCCCAATAGGGATCTCCCACTTCTACAACTTGGGAAAGAACACTCTAGTATCTACCTCAAAAGTATGTACTCTTAGGTAGAGAGTTTTGAGAAAGATCCTTATCAGGGTTAGTATACTCTGTAATATGTTAGGCAAGATACTTGCTAGATTATACCAATATATAGAAAAATGAGTAAATTGTGGATATCACCTATGGTAAGTAGGTGTAGTGTTACTTAATTCTTAAAGTTAAAAGAGCATTTTTTTCTTCTTTTTTATTACCTTCTTTTTTAAAAAATTGCAACAACAGAACACAGAGCTATAAATAGAATGTTTACAAAGTTATTATATTTTTATTATTATAGCTTTTGGAGAGCAACCCTTTATCTATGTCTTTAGAAAGTTTAAAGCTTTTAATACAACTTTATATAAAACCTTTATCAACGATGACTAAGATCCTTGATGAAATCAATTGGGTTCCTGGTCTTCTTATGACACTTACTGTCTCTTTATTGTTCTACTATGGAGTTTCTGAGAAGATATACAAAGGATATGAAGCTGTTTTTCCTGTAATAGAAAACTTCAACAATGATTCTGAAGAAGTTTCTGACAGTGCTGATGAAGTTATATATGAAGAGAAGCTACTGACATCCAAACCTCTTCCACTCTTTGGACAGTATGGTTGGCTACTTTTTTCTTTCAGCAGATCAAGGACTGTTTCAACCTTCTTAACTTTATCATTGCTGCATGTTCCATTAGTACTTATGTTTCTCAACCTATTTGAGCCACAAGCAAGCCTAAGTAATACTATTAACCGTGATTATGGTTCCCTGCTTACTTGTAGTTTCATGGCTTGGACAGCAGCACATTTGCCCTTTGCATTTTTAGGGTTTTTTCTGCCACAGACTTCTGCATCACTTTCACTAATGTTATGGGTAGTAGCAAAATCTATTTTTGCAGGTTTTATGTTGGCTGTTCTCAGAAGTCTGTTTGGTGCACGCCTTAGCAGGTCGCTTTTAATTATCGTTTTTTCATCTCTCTCTATAGCTTTAGAAAACTTCGCGCTTGGACTACCATTTACGATCTTCTGGCTCTATCTATATGTAAAAGGAGAAGAGAAAGATGTCGGTGCGATCTATCGTAACCGTCGAGCTATACGACGTAATCTACAAGCTGCTGCAATAAACCCACAAGATGCAGAAGCCAATTATCAGCTAGGATTAGCCTATCAGCACAGACGACAGTACAACGAAGCTATAATTTGGTTTCAGAAAGCAGTTGAAATAGATTTTCGGGAAATCGATGCACATTTCCAGCTTGGGAAGATAGCAAAGCTTCAAGCCCGCCTTCAAGACGCTATCACACATTTTAACAATGTAGTGGTTCAAGATGAGAAGCATTCACAAAATGAAATATGGCGTGAAATTGGCTCAACCTACCTTGCAGCATCTATGTTTGAAGATGCCTTCAATGCTATTGAGAAGTATGTAGAACGAAGAGAGTATGACCCTGAAGGTCTCTACTACATGGGTGTCACTCTTGTTAGACTCAACAGGCAGGAAGAGGCAAAGAGGTTTTTGGAAAAGGCTATTGAGGC
>JAEUQL010000524.1 GCA_016789295.1 Blastocatellia bacterium
CACCTTGCTATATCTCCATAAATAACAAGTCCCGCAACTGCTGTTCCATGACCATTTAGATCTGTATACGTATTCTCACCAGAATCAAAGTCTCGTTCATCAACGATCCAATTTCTTAGTAAAGGGTGCCCAGAAATAACTCCACTATCAATAACACAAACCATTGGCTCATTACTTTCTGGAGTAAGAATATCTAAGTCTGGTAGTTCTAATGGATCAAACATCTTGGAGTAAGCTGTCTGTAGCTGTGGCGGAAGATCTATACGGGAAATATTTGGCATTTCTAAAAGAATTTCTATGAGAGATCTTGATCCCCACACCTTTGCTAGTAAAAGGCTCTCTGTTTTTATTGATTCTCTAAGATGTCCAGAATGTTTACTACACAGTAAGCGAATTTCCTGTAAGATTTGCCTAGCTCCTTCTTCATCCCCAGGGTGCCAAATGTCAAGGTCATAATAGCTATCTCCTGTAGGAAAGTTTTCTTTTTTCAAGCGTATGCCTTTTCTATCTTCTGGTGACAGTAGTCGTACAGTCTGTAAAGAATCAAAGAAGTCTTCTCGTTCTCTAGTAGGTAAAATTTTTGGTTGGAGTTTCCCTTCATAAAGTTTTGCTTCTTCCTGGAATTTCTCCAACGCTTGTTTATCTCTGAAATGTACAAGCATATGGTACTGATCTTGCTTTTCTATTTTCTCTTTCCGTTCTTCAACTATTCTCGCATCAAATCGCTTTTCAATTGTATTGGTTAAATCATTATTTATGCTGTCGAACTTCAACACAAGAAGATGCGAAGGATCTACACCTGTTTTTTTTGATAATTCTTCCGCTTGCTTTATGGAAGAAACTAGACTCTGCCCTATCTTCTGTGCATGTTCTTGGTGACTCTTTGGTCTAGGAATTTCAGAACTAAACCCCTGCCTCCTTCGACGTTCTGGGTTCCATTCTGGCTCTTTACTAATTTCTAAGTGAAGATAGTTACCCTGATGAGGATCTGGATGCAAAGGCATTCTTTTACTCCTTAGTCAATTACTGGTGTAGAATTGGGTGGTAGTTTTTTTATGATAGACTGCCTATAAATATATCTAGCAACAGCTTCTTCTATATCCTCTTTTAGAACTTGTCTTAAGCCTTTTAAAACGGAAGACTTTCTAATATCAAAACAAACTCTTTCACAATCAGCAAAAGTTGCTCCTGAAAGATTTATTGCAAGCAGATTCACTTGCTCATTATTAAAACGCAATGAGGAAAATAGTTTTCTTATAAGAATTTTAAGCTGATTATCATTTGGCCTATCAAATTTAATTACTTCATCAAACCTACGCCAAACTGCAGGATCTAGTGCTTGCTCAAAATTTGTTGCTGCAATAATTAAAGATCGTCCACCAAAGTTATCCATTATTTGTAGAAAAGAATTGACCACTCGCTTGATTTCTCCATGCTCAGTTGCATCATCTCTTGATCTACCTATGGCATCAAATTCATCAAAGAACATTACCCACTGTCCACGTTTTGCGTAATCGAAAACTTTTCTAACATTGGCTGCTGTTTCACCTAAAAGGGATGAAACTACTGAGTCGAATCTAACATAAAGCAATGGTAAACCAAGTTCAGATGATATGGCCTCTGCTGTAGCAGTTTTTCCACAACCTGAAGGACCACAAAAAAGTATTTTTTGAACAGGCGATAAGCCATTGGCTTCAAGTACCTCCCACTCACGAAACTCTTGCAAGATTCGTTCTATCCCTTCTTTGATCTGTTCGGTAAGTACCAAATCTTCAATATATCTTTCAGAACGTTTTATCTCGACTAAGTTAATATGCCTGTCAGAGTCTTGAGGTAAAGGATCAAATGAAACTAAAGTAGATCTATTGTTGCTTCCTGTACTCCCATTTTTTAAGAGCCTCTCCAGTTCATTAGCAAAAACAAGGTGCTGCTTCTTTCTTTCCTCTTGAATCAGCTCTTCTGCTGCTATTGTAAAAGCTTTATCATCTCGTTTTTGATGACTTTGAATTAATTTCTTTAATAAGTCTGCCCTTGCCATTTCTGACTCTCTTTATCCTTTTAGAATTAAACTAGATACCTATAACAGTACTGAGTTTACAAAAGCACAGGTATTAAATTCTACTCAACCTTTTTTCATACACAAATAATCATTCTTAAACTCTTCATTTTTTAGAGAGAAGAGCATAGCTCACTAAGCTTACAGCATACAACCAAAAGCCAATCAGATGAGACATCAGCATAAATCAAATAAGTGAAATCGAGAATTTAATAGCTATTTAGTAACCAAATTCTTAACTATTTTCACTTTTTATTAGCAAAACCTACTACTACAGCTTTTGCGTGATTTATGACCAGCCATCAATTAGATTTCAAGTCATATCATTTTTCATTAGCTAAGTCATATTAATCTTTCATACTGCTAAGCCAAAAGAGTTAAATTGAAAGAAAAGATAAACAAGGACTTTTAAGCCTATTGACTGAAAGCTTTTTATTGATTCTTTTCTTTTTCAACACAATTGTTATCTAGAATGTGATGACGGAATTGCGAAATAGTATCACTATGATTTCATAGACAGGGACAGCCAGATTTTATCAAGCTTAATCAGCCACGAAAGCCTTTAGCTTCCGTGGCAAAGTTTATTACTTTACACTCTAAATAAATGAGAGTGTAGAGAACTTACTTCCAAGTACTTGTTCTGGATCTACTGATAAGTGGTTAGCAAGTAGTGTACTGTAGACTGAGCGAAAATCTGTATTGACATCCAAGTTGTCAATAAAGAGTTTGCTTTGGTCTAAGCTTGGATATTCGCCATAGACACCACCTTTTACTGATCCACCTACTACAAACATAACTGATGCATAACCGTGGTCTGTCCCCTGATCGCCATTTTCGTTTGGTGTACGTCCAAATTCGGAAAAGATCAGAACAACTATTCTGTCAGCAAAGCCTTGTGCCTCTGCATCTGTATAAAAAGCTGATACAGCATCGCTCACCTGTTTGAGAAGGTTGTCATGAAAACCCAAACCACCAACTTCTCTGCTCATATTCTGTTTTGAGTGTGTATCAAAACCCCCCAAGCCTACTGACAGAGCGCGTACACCTAGATCGGCAGAGATGAGAGCAGCACACTGCTGCAGTGATTCAGCCAAGGAAGTTTTTGGATAAGTAACTTTTGGCTGATACTTACCAGCACGTTCTTGCACTATGGCTGACTGCTCAAGTCC
>JAEUQL010000525.1 GCA_016789295.1 Blastocatellia bacterium
ACACAAAAGTCTTTGACTACAGATCTAGCAATCTTGCTAACCACAGCTCGCTTTTTTGCTACTTTGCAAAGTCTGCTAGAAAAAGAACTTCCTCCTATTCCAGATTTGAATGAGATACACACACGCATGGAAAATCTCGAAGCTTCTGGAATTTCAGCCGATGCCAATACCTTACTCGAAGTACAACGTGCCTTGCAACATTCACGTGTCAAACTTGCTGTAGTTGATAACCAGATATCGGTTTCAGAAGTAAGGATACTTTTTGAACGTTTTGGAGAATATGACAACAACTCTCTAGGTCGTATCACTAAATATTATCTGAGCAAACCAGCAAAAGATGAAAATGATCGTGATAAGGTCGATCTACTTGTTACCCGTTTCTGTTCTGTTGCTTCAACAAATGAGAAAGGTCTAAAACTACGCCTCATCATCCCAAACCTTGAAGAGCAAATGGAGACGTTATGCCGTAGCAAGGGAACTGATGAGAATCAGAGTGTGCAGGCAGCCATAATTGCAAGACTACGTCAGCTCGGCAAGGCTGTAACTGATGCACACAGCCTCAACAGCGTGATGGAAGCAAAACTACTTTCTCAAATACGTAACTTTAAAATAAGCTTGAGTGAAATGTTTTATGCACCTATAGTGCTTGCAGAAATAGTGAGAATAAATGTTGCCATTCATAACAAGCTTCAGCACTTATATTATGCTGAACAAGCAAGGCTCAGAATGGAAACGGCTCGGATGCTTAGAAGTCACAGTGGCTCTCTAGAGGTTATAAAACTTGACAATCCAGCACACCCTTATGTTTCTCAATGTAATGACCTTACTTTGCAGATGCAGCAGTTGCTCCAAGATGTAAAAAGAAATCTTGCTGAGCAGATCATGCAGGATAGAGAAGTGCGAGCCTCTTTCGAAGCAGAAGGTGGTTCCATCAGCCAACTGATTACCTCTTTAGAAGACTGCTTAAAGCGGTCTAGAGATTTGCTAAAAAAACTTCAAGATGTATATACACGCTTGGGTGAGAAAGGTTCTAAATAGAGATAGCAGAAACGGATGAGGCCATTAGCAAACACAGAAGTAGTTAGACTTCTTGAAGAGCCAATATTAAAGCGTGCCTTCAACCTTCTCGATGAGATGGAAGATGAGATAATGCAGAGACAGATAGAGATCTGTCAAATTCCTGCCCCAGCATTCCAAGAATCTTTGCGTGCAAGCTATCTCAAACAGTATTTTTCTTCTATTGGACTGAAAAATATCAAGATAGACGAAAAAGGCAATCTACTAGCTGAGTGGTCTACAAATTCGCTGCCATCACTTTGCATCTCTGCACACTTAGATACAGTCTTTCCAGAAGGTACAAATTGTAGTGTTAGAAAAGTAGGCGGTCTATATCTAGCCCCAGGGATCTGTGACGATGCAGCCGGGCTTGCTGGGCTTAGTGCGATTGCTACTGTGTTGACAAAGTTGGAGATTAGAACCGAAATTCCTATACTGTTTGCCGCTACAGTAGGTGAAGAAGCGTTAGGTAACTTGCGAGGTGTAAGACATCTCTTTGCTGAAAATAAGGATAAAATACGTTACTTCATATCTTTAGATGGAGCAGGTATAGAACAGATAACCAATCGCGCTCTTGGTTCTAAGCGTTACAAAATTGAAGTAGAAGGCCCAGGAGGTCACTCTTGGGGAGACTTTGGTATGGTCAACCCTATACAAGCTTTGGGTAGAGCTATACACAAGATGCTTGGCTACAAACCACCAAAACATCCACGAACTTCATACAACATAGGAATTATAAGTGGAGGAAAAAGTGTTAACTCAATTCCACAAAAAGCCAGTTTTGAAATAGACCTACGCTCTATCTCACAGATTGCTTTGCAAGAACTTGAACAGTATATGATAAATGCTATAGAAGCTGGTGTTTTGGAGGAGAATGAGCACGCACAGTTTAGGCACTCACTGCTTCAATTAAAGATAAATTTAATAGGAGAAAGACCTTCAGGTGAAATATCCCAGAATTCAAAGATTGTGAAAACTGCTATGGATGCAACTTTGTGTCTTGGAGCTACTCCTATGTTAGAATGTGCTTCAACAGATGCAAATATACCAATCTCCATAGGGGTTGAAGCTATAACACTTGGTGCTGGTGGTATTTGTGGTAGTTGTCACACTACACAAGAATGGTTTAATCCAGAAAGCCGTTCTACAAGCCTTAAAAGGACTCTTCTTCTGATACTTGCACTAGCGGGTATGAAGAAAAGTTATTAGGAGAAGAGTGATGCGAAGATCCGAAGAAGTTATAACAAAATTGATTGAACAAAGGTTGGAAACAGGAGCAGATATAGCAGCTATAGATAGAAAGATATGGTCAATGTTTGGTGAAACTTGGGCAATATTTTGCTCAGATATGTCTGGTTTTACAAAAAGAACTGACAACTTTGGTATTATCCACTTTCTTTCTCTCATTCACGAAATGCGCAAACTAGTAAGACCAATAGCTCTCAACTATAATGGCTTAATTATTAAAGAAGAAGCCGATAACTTACTAATACTATTTCGACATCCAGAAGATGCTCTACAGTGTGCTATTACCTGCCACAATACTACTACTCAATATAACACTTTGCGACCAGAAGACTATACTGTTAAACTCAGTATCGGTATTGGTTATGGAAAGATATTGAAACTTGGAGACCATGACTGCTTTGGTGCTGAAGTTAACCACGCTTTTAAACTTGGAGAAGATACAGCAAAAGCTGATGAAACACTTCTTACCAAGTCAGCATATGAGTCTGTGAAGCATTTAGAAGGTATAGCTTTTCGTGAAGTAAAAAAGGATGAAGAAGACATTTTTGGCCATTACTACAAACTCGAAGATTAGTGTAAATTTAATCTCTTCCTAATTTTTCTCGTCACAAAACTCAGACTACTGGAAATTTATCCTGCAATTAATGCCTCTAACAACAAGAGAGCTTATTACTAACTGGAAGAAATTTTTCTGGAAAAAACCACTCTTCTTTTGTTGGTTTTCAGATAGAGATGTCGTTTATCTCTAATATAGGGATTGAAAGCAGCAGTATGAGAAAGGTGTAAAACCTTTCTTGACCACTAGATTTTTGTTTTTTCTAATGTGTGCTAACTGTTAGCTATACTATTACTGGAGAATAACTTCTATGCACTTGGTACTTATCGAGACATCTGGAAATCAGAAATACATATTTGCTACCA
>JAEUQL010000526.1:0-2959 GCA_016789295.1 Blastocatellia bacterium
AGATAATGTAACAAAGCGTTACTAGTGAAGCAATGGCTACACTATACCTAGTAAAAAAACTATCTTTTACTTCTTCTTTGGTGAAAAAAACTATAAGTAGAGATAGAGTCAGAGGAACAATTCCAAAGGAGTCATCTGAACCATCAAAGATACGCTTGAAATACCAATGCCAAACTGGCCAAAAAGAGAGAGCTTGAAGTATGACGTAGCCGGCTTTGTGCATCAATTACAAAAGTGGATAGAAGAGATCAAGAAAATGTTTGACTATACGTGCAGTAGCTCCCCAGATTGGCTCAGAGCCAATGTGATAATAGTAGACTTTCACGCGATATTTTTCATAAAAAGTGTGGTATCGAGTTTCAAGTATAGAAGGATCTAGCAATGTTTTGACAGGTACTTCTATCAAGTGATTTATTTCGTGGATATTTAGCTTAAATTCATAGGGATAAGGAATAAATCCAACAAATGGTGTTATGCGGTATTGTGTAGAAGTGAGCATATCATCCAGTTCACCTAGTACCTGAACTGCATCACGTTCTAGACCTATCTCTTCTTGAGTCTCTCTTAGAGCTGTGTCGAGCAGTGATCTATCCTCATCGTCATACTTACCACCTGGAAAAGATATCTGTCCTGGATGGCTTCTCAGGTGGTCAGTACGTCTTGTAAAGAGGAGGTGGTACTCGTTCTCTTTAAGAAAGAGCGGAACAAGTACCGAAGAAGGTTTCAATTCCCAATCAGCTATGATGTTTTTTGAACGTTGTTTAAGGGCAGATTCAAGTCGGCCTGTTATTTCTAGCATCTTTTCTCTAGATAGCCTTCCTCTGTTTATCTCTGCTCGTCTGTTCTTTGTGGTTCGAGTTGTGGATGATCTTCAGAATCTGTACTCGAAACCTTTGCTTTTGTCAGTCCAAGTGCTCTGAGAGACTCTGCAGTTGGATAGCCTGTAGCACGTAAATTGTTCGACTTCTGATAGGAGGTCATAGCATCAACAGTTGTACGGTCATACTGTCCTGTTGCATCTCCTTGCAAGTAGCCCTGTTTTATAAGAGCTTCCTGGATTTCGCGCACTCTTTCAGCAGGCATTGCTGAAACGTTCCTACCTACACCAGATGGTGGAAGGCTGTTAGCAGCGTCATAGCCACGACGACGCCCTCTATTTCTAGCAACCTGCTCATACCTCCTCCCTTTTTTACCGCGTGTTGCTTTTGCAAAAGTTTTCTTACCTCTTGCAGGACGAGCAGCAGCACGACCTCTTGCATTCCTGCTGCTTTTTTTCACAACACTCTTTCTTTTAGCAGTCGCTTTAGCACGACTACCACGACCACCGCGAGCATAAGTCTCTGTAGATGATAGAATTACTGCCGAAAAAAGAAGGCTGAGTACTAGCCAACTACTAAAAAATCTTCTAAACATACTGTACTCCTTAGAACATTTATCGAGAAAATTTAGAACCTATTTGAACGCAGACCTATTCAGTCTCGTGTAAAAGCATAGAGTCTAGTCTACAATGAAGATTTCTATCAGAAAAAGGTTTACTGCACACCTTCATTCTTTTTATCTTCTTGCTCTTTTTTAGAGTTTACCTCTTTCAAACGCTTTATGTTGTTATTCAAAAAATCTATTGCACCTGCAGGTAGATCCTTTCTTGCTGCAGCTTCTTCTAGTAGTGAGACAGCTTTTGTATCACCAATAGACAAGAGTGACTGTACAGCCGCAAACAATATCTGGAGAGACTCATCTCTCACAGCCAAGGTTAGTACTTCATAGAGCCTATCGTCTGATTTTGCCAACTGTGCAAGAGCAAAGATAGCCGAGCTTCTCATAGAAACTCTATTACCAGGCTTTGCATATTTGAGCATTAGATCAACAGAACGCGGGTCTTTTAGTTGTGAAAAGCCCAGAAGAGCAGCACCACGAATCGCATCTTGCCAAGAATCTTGACCAAGAAGCTCGGCAAGAGCATCATATGCATCGGCAGACTTGGTAGCTCCCAACCCTCTTGCAGCTTCTTCAAGCACATTGTAGCTCTGCTCATTCTTGACTAACTCCTTAAATAGATCCGCAAGATTTGGATCTTCAGCAAAGGCCAGTGCTCTTACAGCAGAGCGTCTAACTCGCGAATCACCATCTTTTGCAAGCTCAAGAAGTTTTGCCTTTGAAAAATCATTTCTGTACTCTGCCAGATAGTCAGTGGCTCTAGTTCTCACACCCCAAAACTTGTCTTGTCGTGCAGCTTCTGCCAGAGCCTTTGCTACAGTATCGTTCTTTTTGGAGCGTAGCTCCAGGCAAGCCCTAAACCGACCTATAGTGTCATTGTCATGCAACAATTGATAGATTAATTCTTCTTCGCTACGGTCAAATTTAACCTGTTTAATAACAGCATTGCCACGATCAAAATTGACTATTAGAGGCTTAGAATCCAGGTCAAAAGTAAACTCTTTCTCAACTGCATCTATGATTATGCGCTCTATCTTCTCACCTGAAGCTGTAGTAATACCAATATCCATAGGAACAATAAAGAATTCTGGCGAATTGTACCAAGTTCTTTGGCTATCGGCTTTTTGAGTCTGTTTGACCCGTAGTGTCAGTTTTTTGCTATTTTCATCATAAGAAGAACTTACTTCAAACTCAGGGTGACCCATATTGTAGATCCACTGGTCAAAGAACCATTCAAGATTTTGTCCTGTAGCTTCTTCAATTGCAACAACAAAGTCATCTGTTCCAACACTTTGATATTGGTGTTTTTTCAAGTAGTAGCGAATAGATTTCCAGAAAAGCTCTTCTCCAAGTACTGAGCGCAGCATATGTATCACTGCACTACCGCGAGGGTAAGAATAGGTATCAAAGACAGCATTTGGCCCTCTGTAACGCCTAACTCTTATTGGTCTACGTTGACCTTGATTCCAAACAGCAAAATAAGCTTCCTGATTCTGGTATATACCGTGTAGGTACTCGTCTT
>JAEUQL010000526.1:2969-3222 GCA_016789295.1 Blastocatellia bacterium
CTCGTACCTAACATTTGCATAATATGTAGCAAATGACTCATTTAGCCAGATCTCTCCCCAATCACGACAAGTTACCAGATCTCCAAACCATTGATGTATAAGCTCGTGTGCAACAATCTCATCTGAAGAGCTATCTATCAAAGCACGCTTGTCACGAACTTGTACATCTCCCATAGTAGTTGCAGTTATGTTCTCCATTGCACCGGGAAAATCTCTCACCATTGTCTGTACATACTTGGAGAATGGATAGTCA
>JAEUQL010000527.1 GCA_016789295.1 Blastocatellia bacterium
AGTTGTGGGATCAGGTTAGAAGTTGTCACTCCATACCATCTAGAACCAAATATTCTTACATCTTTGTAATCGATAAAAGAACCTTCTCTGTTCTCTTCATTCCATTCAACATATGTGATCTTGCCGTCTTTGTGTACAGGCTCTAATAGCTTCAGGAACTTCCATTGTGAAAGGCTTTTTAGCCAACTGAAGTTTGATCCAGTCTCTCTCTGGTCATGGTTGCCTTCAATAGCAAAGACCGCAATACCGGCAGCCTTGAGCCTCTCTAAACCAATTATTGCGTGGTTGGCAGCTTGTGGGTCGATCTGGCGGCGATCAAATAGATCTCCACCTATGAGAACAAAGTCTACCGACTCATTAATGGCATACCTTGTTAAACAGTCGTTCCAGGCATAGAAAAAGTCTCTGGTTCGCTCTTCAACTCCATAACGCTTGATCCCAAGGTGTATGTCAGAGATGTGAAGAAACTTGGTCATGGTTAACTGTCCAACTGCTACAGATCTACTGCACTGCGAAGTGTAGCGCAACCTCAGTTCCACGGCTTGCCCCAAGTAGACTTGCAGCCGAACCTTTCGGAGTGGCTATTTCTAATAGACCTGCACTGCCGAAAAGAGCACAGACTTCACCTTCTGGACACTCTGCATAATAGTTACAGAAACGTGCTATTTGATAGTTATTAACTACAAGAGCTTTATTTAAGAGCATTCTCTCAGGTGTCAACTCTTTGGGTGAAATGTTGGTTATACAGTTGCCAAAGTGATCGATCTGTATGATATGTCCTTTGATCAGAGCAGGGCTGAACTCTTGTGGACTTGGAACAGTGAAGCGGAGATAATCATCTATCTCTTCACCCATCTTCAGTGGGTCTACACCTTTGGTCATCCAAGCTGCTATAGGAGCAAAGATATCACGAGCGTGAAAGGTGTTACTTACAGGCTGACGATAGTTATGTTCGGCTGTTATTTGGACTACTCTGTTGATCTGCTCTTGCTGGTATATGTAGCTAAATATGCCATTGTCTGGGCCTACAAAGTTGTAATTGTCTGTCATTACAACTATTGGTCTTCGTGCTGAACCTACGGTAGGGTCAACTACTGCAAGGTGCAACGTAAATCTTGGAAATACATCGTAAGCGTTACGTAGTGTTAATGCAGCAGCAAAAACATCGTGTGCTGGTATTTCATGTGTTATATCAACCAGTTCCACATTGGGGTTGATAGACAAGATGCTAGCTTTGACAGAAGATACAAAATGGTCTTTTGTACCAAAATCTGTCAAAAGAGTTATAATTGGTCTCTTTTCGGCCATACTATTTCTCTTCTAATTCCGTTCTAAATCTTCTTCTAAATATCTGTTTTAGACTTTACAGTTTTTCTCAGTAGGAGGTATCTCAAAAAATACCTTACAAAGTAAACGGCTATAATAGCACACAGATATGGTCAGAGAAAGCTTATGGAAACTCATCGGATTTTTACCGACCTTGACAAATTTTGATAGTCGTGCAAAACTTCGCAATATTTTCTAAATAATAGTCGCTGATAAAATTTTATCCAAGCAACTCTCTACAGTTTTTTGGTTTCAAACAGAGTGCTTGGAAAATGGTTCGTGTGTATTTTACTTTCCTGTATGATTGCTCAGTTTTCCTGGCTGAGTATGTATTGTTGCTGGTCTAGGCTCACAAACATTCGATAACATTTGTATCTGTTTTAGGAGGACGAATTCTAGATGAAAAAGTTGAGTGCTCTACTATTGGCTATTCCTCTGGCTCTTTTTATCACGATAGCAAATACAACAAAAGCTTTTGGTCAAGCAGGCGGTGGCCAACAAGCTGCACAAGGGCAGGTGGATGAAAGAAAAGCTTACAGTGCTTTAACAGCCTGTAATGATGAGAAAGATTTTGCAAAGAAACTTCAGATGGCAAAAGAGGCTTTAGCTCTCTATCCTGGCAGTCAGTACATTCCGTATTTCAAACAACAAGTGGATGTTGCTCGTGGAGGTCTGCTCCAACAAGCACAAAAAGACGACAAGCCTGATGAAGTTTTCAAAATAGGCGATGAAATTCTTGCAGACGATCCAGAAAACTTGAACGTCCTGCTTCTGCTTTCACAGATAACTTGGGAACAAGCAAGAAAGAAGAACTACTCTTTAGCTGCCCAAGGTGCTAACAAGTATACTACTAAATCGTTAGAATTAATAGGTGCTAACAAAAAGCCTGCAAGCATAGATGATGCACAGTGGGGACAACGAAGGCCGGTAGTTTTGGGCATACTTCACCAGACAAAGGGAATGATTTTGCTCAACGACAAGAAGACAGATGAAGCACTTAATGAACTTGGCGAGTCTGTAAAGAATAACTGTGCTGAACCTTATACTTACCTGCTCATTTTCCCAGTTTATCAAGAAAAATATAATACTATCAGTGAAGAGTATAACAAGCTTTCTGATGATGAGAAGGTAGGGGAAAATGGCAAGGCTGCTTTAGCAAAAGTAGATGCTGCAGCAGACGAGTTGATCGCCGCCTACGCAAAGTTTATAGCTTTTTCTGAAGGTAAGCAGGGTTACGAAAATATTAGAGGAAAAGTACAACCACTGCTCAATGACCTCTACAAATACCGCAACAAAGATAACCCAGACGGTGTGAAGGCATACATCGACAACATCAAGTCTGGCTGTAAGTAGTATCGTGGCTTAAGTACTTGCATAGGTTGCTTGGATTCTTTAGCATTTTTAGTTACCTTAATGACGCCAGACAGAAAGGAGTCTGGCGTTGTTTTGTTTGATGAACAAAACATATACAGTAGAACCAAATTTTTCAGAACTTGAGAAACGGCTCGGCCACAGTTTCCAAAATCCGAAACTGCTTCAACGTGCTCTCACTCACAGGTCATACGCCAACGAATGTATGACGGAAGATGTTCAGCACAACGAAACTTTCGAGTTTTTGGGAGACTCGGCACTTGGCTTTATTGTCAGTTCATGGCTTTTCAATCTCTATCCAATGCTCGACGAAGGTAAGCTTTCGAAGATAAAAGCCTACCTTGTTAGTGCTCGAACTTTGGCTCGACGTGCTGAGGCACTTGGGCTAGGCCAATTTCTACGTCTCAACAAAGGTGAAGAGAAGACCGGTGGGCGTTCAAAAAAGACTATACTAGTTGATGCCTACGAAGCCACTATTGCTGCACTATACCTAGATGCAGGACTGGAAGCAGCAGTGA
>JAEUQL010000528.1 GCA_016789295.1 Blastocatellia bacterium
AACAATTCCCGTAAATGTTGTCATCTCTTTGTCAACTTGTGAAAAGAAGCTAGCTGCTATAGGACAGAGTGCTTTGTTGATCTCGTCTATTCTTAGGTCTTTGCTGCCAGCATTCGCAATCATTGAGGCTGAAAGAGCAGCCAAGCCCTCTTTTCCTACTGGATCATAGGCAGAACCTACATTGAAGAGGAATTTCATATTGATCTGTGGAAGAGGTGTCTTCTGTACTACAAATTGCAGCGATGAGGATGAGTTTGAAGAAGAACTCTTTTCATAAGCCGAAAGAGGCTTGAAAGCTTTTACTTCTTCAGGCATTGCTTGCTGTGACAAAGTTGTGATTACAAGGTTCTCGTCATATATATACTTCTTTGCAGCTTGCTGTAGATCTGTAGGAGTCAAAGAGTCATAGACTTTGTAGATATTATTTATTGTGTCGTAAGACCGGTGATAGCGCACATAGGTAGCAAGTACGGATGCTATCGATTCTGTGTTGTCAAGTGTACGCAGAAAGCCGTAACGTGCATTCGATTTTGCTTCGACAAGTCTTTCAGGAGATACCTGCTCGGCACGCATTTTTGCTAGTGTTTCCATAATCGCATCGCGCACATAGGTAGCATCTTCAAGTTTTTTCAGTCGCGCAAATACTGTGGTCAAGGCTGGATCGGCATTATCGGCAACACCAGCACCAACAAAATCTACCTTCTGCTCTTTCTCTACAAGTTTTTTGTAGATCTCTGAAGTTCTTCCAAAGTAGAGGTCAAATGCCATACTGAGTGCGGCTTGGTCTTTCTCGTTTTCAGAGAAGGCTGGACTTCGGAAAGCTACAGTCACAATGGGAAGGGTTGGGCTGCTCCACGGGACGTGTGCATAGACAGGAGCTTTTGATACAGGTTCTTGAGGGATTTCAGCTTTATAATTGCCTGTCTGCCAAGCACCCCAATACTTTTCTACCATCGCAAGAACTTTCTCTGGTTCAACATCTCCAGCTACTATGATTGCTGTGTATTCAGGTCTGTACCAACGCTTGAAGAACTCTTTTGAGTACTGAAATTGGTTGGGCATATCCTCGATGTCTTTGAGAAAGCCCATAGTCGTGTGTTTATAGGTGTGGCGTGTGAAGGCGTTTTCTTGTTGAACTTCAAGAAGTTTGCTGAATGGATTTGCGTAGTTTTTATTGTACTCACCCAAAACGGCTCTAGCTTCGGTCTTAAAATCTTCTTCTGAATATTCAAGATTCATAAACCGGTCGGCTTCTATCTTGAGCATTATCTCAAGGTCTTCTTTGGCAAAAGTTGTGTGATAGTTGGTATAGTCATCTGTAGTGTAGGCATTTTGTCTTGCTCCAATCTCGGTCAAAATAGCCTGATACTTGTCGGGTGGATACTGTTTGGTTCCTCTAAACATCATATGTTCAAAGAAATGTGCAAACCCAGACTTGCCTGGCTCTACTTCGTTTCTCGAACCAGTCTGAACCGGAATCTGCAGAGAAACGATATTTGGAAATCCAGTCGGAACAACTATTACTTTTAATCCATTAGCCAAAGTCTTTTCCACTGCTCTAAATGGAAGAATGTTGCTGCTTGATGTCGAAACTTTTTCTGTAGTACTACTCACTTTCATCCCTTTCACTTTTTGAGCTGCTGCACCGCCAGGGAGTAGCCCAAGAAGTGCCAATATTACAACTGCCTTGCGTAACATCTTACCTCCTCAAAATCCAAATCAGTTTTTGTAAGCTTTTTGCTGTATAAACAGCAATCTGTTTATAAGTCTTACCAGTAAAATATTTATACAGTTAGCCCGTAAACCAGCCAAAAGACTAGAAAGCCATTACTGTTCGTTCCCATATTTTTCTACTAAAAGATCTATTGCTTCCTGGATAAGCAAGGACTTATCACGTCTGCTACCAGTACGTTCTCTTTCGGCCAGTTGGATCTTTTCAATAGCTAGTACTTGATCGGGTCTTATGTAAAGGGTAACTTTGGCTACTTCCTGTTTCACCCTTGTCTTTGGCTCTTCTTTCTGGTTCTGCTGCTGTGAACTGAAGATAAGATCCAACCCCTTCTTCTCTTGCTCTCTTCTCTCGCTCAAAGAAACTCTTTTAGGCAAGTTCCACTACCTCCTTTGCAAGGTCTCTATAGGCTTTTGCTGCTGGTGAAGCCGAATTGTGGCTCAGTATCGATCTACCAGCCATAGTACTGTCAGCCAGCTTGACAGTTTGCGGTATTACTGTTTGTAGAACTTTTGTTCCATACGCCTTTCTCAGTTCTTCTAAGACTTCTTTGGCGTGGATAGTTCTCGAATCATAGATAGTTGGCAATATTCCTACAAGCCTCAAGTCTGGATTGATCCTCATTTTGACTTTTTCTACAGTCTTAAAGAGCATTTCCATACCACGAAGAGCGAAATATTGAGTCTGTACAGGAACTATTACACCTGTAGATGCAGCTAGTGCGTTGAGGGTCAACAATCCAAGCGAAGGAGGGCAGTCGATAAGTACCAGATCGTAGCTGTCTACTACTTTTGCAAGCTTCTCTTTCAATATCCTTTCACGTCCTGGTTCGCTCACTAGTTGAATCTCTGCTGCTGCTAGGTCGATGTTTGCAGGGGCAATGTCGCACCCTATCTCGCTACTGAGAATTATTCCTGAAAGCTCCTGATTCGGGTCTCTCAAGGCATCATAAATGGTCAGTGAAAGGGTAAAAGAGTTTATACCAACACCTGCAGAGAGTGCCCCTTGTGGGTCTAGGTCTATCAGCAGAACTTTCATACCAAGTTCTGCCATCGCAGCACCCAGATTTATAGTGGTTGTAGTCTTTCCTACACCACCTTTCTGCTGAGCAAGTGCGTATACTTCACACCTTTTCTGAGCCGCTTGATGTTTTGCTACTTTACCATTAAGTTGTTTAGACATACCTACTGTTTACCGTTTCAATGTGTTAAAGCTTTAGAGTACTACCGTTTTGCTGTATTTACAGGTAAACAGCCCCATCTTCTTAACTTATCTATTCTAGAAAAGCTCTTTTCTAGAATATTTGGAGGACTATTTCTGCATACAACTTCAGGTAGAATATTTTACGGGTTACTGTTTTACCACCTTAGTGAATAAATGTCTAGCTGTTTGGACATTTTGCTGTAAAAACAGGAATATGCAAAACCCACCTTTTAAAGATGGGTACTCAATTTAGAAGTCAAACCTCTATCTC
>JAEUQL010000529.1 GCA_016789295.1 Blastocatellia bacterium
AAAATTTGAGCATTTCAACTATTTTTTTGTAAGACTTTTTTTTCGAAGCAAACCACTTTCTATCTGCTTTTTCTAATGCAGTTTCTCCAAAATTATCTCTTATGCTACAGTTTGCACCTTTTAACAAAAGACGTTCTACTATTTCTTCATAGCCAAAAAATGATGCAAGCATCAACGCTGTAATACCATCGTTAGACTGAATATTTACATCTGTATTAGTTCTTAATAGTTCATCAACTACAATAGTATGTCTAAACATTACAGCTAACATAAGAGCAGTAAATCCATCTTCTGCTTGTTTATTAACATCTGTTTCTTTGCCTATTAAAGCTTTAGTACCAGCAAAATCTCCTTGTGTTGCGAAATGCATCAAAGAACTTATACCAAAATTTCCAACGTTATCTTTATCTAAATCCCACAACTTCATATGCTCTCTTAAACTCATACCAAGGTGCTGAAACTCGAACGAGCTAAATCTTATTCGATACGCTAAGTCTGCTTTTTTCCGCTTTTTAGATAATCCAAATTCTACTAATAGCGGCTCAACAAATTGGCATCCACCTATATCTGTGGTCTTTCCCCACCAATAGTAACCTATTCCCCTAAAAAATAAAGATTGATCTCTGATAAAAGAAAACCAATACAAAGTATCTAACCATCTTTCTCTTTTTGGCCACAAGCTTTCTAATTGTAAAAGACTGCTTAATAAAACAAAGAGATTTGCTCTAATTCCTAAATCTGTTTCATCATTTTTACTTTGATACAATAAAAACTCTTTCTTTAACTCTTTAGCAAAACCTTGTTCTATTCTTCTTAGCTGCTTTTTTAATAATCTACGCTTCATATTTTAACCATAAACAAAGAAACTTTTTAACTATTTAGTTACAAATAGTTTACTTCCTAAATAGAAGAAGTAAACTATTTGTACTTGCTATTATTAACAAATGTTGTAGAGAAAACTGAAGATCTCTTTGATTAAAATCCAAAAAATATTAATTTCTCTACATTGCAATCAATCTAAAGTAGTCATATACCACCATCATCATCAGTAATACCAATCCCTATTGCAGTTGGTGATGAACCAGGTACTCGAACACAGCAAGATGGACAAACTATACAAATAAGTATGCTTACACCTATAGCTATTGCACCAACAGTTTTTGGATCTGGAGCTGGAACAGGAATTTTTACAGGAGTAGGCTCATTACAATCATCATCACAGCCGGATTCTTTATAAGCTCTCCAGCATTTTGCAAGTGCAGCTTCCTCAATATCTATTCGTTTTTTGTGGCTTTGAACTGAAGGGGAATGGTGTGGATTCCTATTTCCTTTAAGTTTAGCTCTTTCTATAGCTTTTGTTCGATCAATTCTTCTGTTAGCAATAGAAAGTTGCAGTTTTCTTATATCTTCTTTTATTTCTGCACAGTTGTTTGGAGGACAGGCTTGATCAAGTCTACCATGAACTCTAGGAAGACCATCTGATGTATCAAGTGCTACATAAAGACCTAACTGATCAGTATATGCAAGAGGATCATTTAGAACATAAGCATAAAGATTAAGGCCGCCTTGTTCACCAATGGGGTCTCTGCTGAGCCATCTGGCAATGGAAGGGTCATATTGACGATACCAGGTCAGATATAATCCTGACGGTCTGTGTACGTAATATCCTCCATATCCAAACTCTGCCTCTTTTGTTCCTGACTCTTTTGTCTGTACCCCCCATAAATCATATTTGTACTTCGCTACTACATTCCCTGTGCTGTCTACCATCTCTCTGATGCTTCCTAGATGGTCTCTCGTGTAGAAATATGCACTGTAGACTCCACTACTCTCTCTCTCTTGCTCTCCTTGTTCATAGAACCTCTTCCTTACTACCGTTCCTGTTTCATCTCTCTCTTCTGCTATCTCTCCATCTACTCATACAAATAATGGTTTTATTACATCAAATTACCATCAATTATTTGGTAAAAATTTTAACCAATCTAAGTTAAGTAAAACGCAAATATCATGTAATGCTGCAAGGCTATATTTTTCTCCAAATATTTCTGATCTATCGTCTAATATAGGTCTCACTTCCCATCCCACCATCTCTTCAAAAGCTACTAGACTTATATTTTGTTCTTTAAGGTAGTCATCAATAGATTCTACTAAATCTTCGATGTCCTTGGTCTGATATGTTTCTTCAGGATTTTCTAAGAAAATATAACTAGGCTTAATTTTCAGAATCTTGCACAATTCAAGAAATTTATTTATCGATAAACAAAGCATTACATCATCATCAAATGTCTCAAGATCCATATAGAACTCTTTTGATAACATCATTTTGCTTGCTACTTCTTGAACTGATAATCCTATTTTTTCCCTAGCACTTTTTATTTTTTTAGAAAACTCTGTATAGGATTTTTTTTCATCTAATTCACTCATATTTGTTTCCTTAATAATAAAATAGTGGACTTCTTGCAAAAATCTGTATTGATATGTACTAAACTCAATAAAATCTGTGTCTAAAAACTATTTTGCAAGAAGTCTAGTCTTTACATTCTACTGCAACAGTCTGGTAAATTAGTTCCTGGTAATGTTTTAGTTTTAGGTTTTATTTCAGGTGGAGTCCACCAAGGATGTTCCCAAGGTTTCTTAATTGGAATGTATGGTTTATGACAAGGTACAACATCTGATGGTGAGCAGGCTTTAGGCCATGGATCATCAGCAGACTGATTAGGTTTTAGCTTTTTTTGACCTGGCCGTGGTTTTATACTTTTGTCTGGGTATCTTTTATCTTTACCTTTTTCGTCACAGTAATCATAGTGATCCCAATGTGCACGATCTTCAGCATGTGGATAGTATTTCCTTCCTGTTTTAGGATCTTGAGAATATTCACCTCGGCCATCTTTTCCTGTTGGCCATGTGTTATCCCAATCAGGAGGTTTTCGGTTTGGATCTGGTAAATAGGGACTATCACCGTCCCATGCAAATAAGCCTAAGCTATCCACAAGTAGCACAGGATTATTCTCTACATAAGCATAAAGGTTAAGGCCGCCTTGTTCACCAATGGGGTCTCTGCTGAGCCATCTGGCAATGGAAGGGTCATATTGACGATACCACGTCAGATATAATCCTGACGGTCTGTGTACATAATATCCTCCATATCCAAACTCTGCCTCTTTTGTTCCTGACTCTTT
>JAEUQL010000052.1 GCA_016789295.1 Blastocatellia bacterium
GCTTCAAAAACAGTTACAAACTGCTTTTTTCCTTCAGTCAATAGCCGCCAAGCAGAATAGACCCCTGAAACACCACCACCTACTATAGCAACATCTAGAATTTGATCTGACATCTACTTTAGTCTCCTTTAAGCTTATCTTTTTACAGGTTTTTGGCTTGTTTAAAAAGATAGCAATATCACATAGTGATATTGCTGATGGTAGAGAGAGTTTATATGGACTAAAACTCCTTACCTTTACATAGCGTAAAAGCTTCTTAAAAAAGGACAAGGTGTGCGGACTTTTTGCATAAATCGCCAACTTTTAGTGAAAGCGGCTTTATTCTGACTATGACTTGCACAAAAGATTTAGCTATTTAGTACCTTTTAGTAGCCTTTCTAAAGCAAGGGCTTCTTTGTCTTGTGGGTCAATCTCTAGAGCACTTTTAAGGTGTGCTTCCGCAAGAGCTTTGTTATTTTGTTGAAGATAGATTCTTCCAAGAAGCACGTGGGCAGACGACATTTTTGGATCCCAGAAGATAGCAGCTTTGAGTGAATTAATAGCACCTTCTATGTTGCCTGTACGCTCTTTGATACGCCCCATAAGTAAGTGTGCTTCTGCTCTATCGGGGACAAGTCTAAGAAGTTCGGTTAAAGTTGACATTGCTTCGCTGTCGCGACCTGCTGTGTAGAAGCTATTAGCTTTTGCCATCATTGATCTGTTCTGATCGTTTTCTGTATTGGCTACACTTTTTATATTTTCTCTACTTCCCTTAAACTGGCTGAGTCGTTGCAGGGCTGCGCGGCTAAACGTAGGCTTTATTCTGCCAAGTACTGGCATCTTTCCTGTTTCCCACTTTGCAAACTCAGTCAAGTATTTCTTGGCTTCGTCCAGAGCCAAAGAGGCTTCCGTTTTCTGAGCCATCTTTTCAAGGCTTTTTGCAAGTAAGTAGTGTGCTTGTCCATCTTTTTCTTGACGACGTACCAACTGATTGAGTTGATTGGCTGCGGCTGTATATTGACTACTTTTCCAAAGTGCGTAGCCATAGTTAAATGTCACATCATCATCTTTGGAGGCGGATTGTATTGCCAAGCTGAGCAGTCTTACAGCTTCATTGTTATCACCTTTGTGTAGTTCGGCAATAGCTGCATTGTTGAAGACTTCATAGAGGGGGAGTTGGTTGGAAAGTGGTTTCAGTATTGTTGCTGCTTTCTCATTATCTCCTAACTGTAGAAGAGCTGTTGCAGCAAAAAATTGTGCTTCAAGATACTGATCATCAGTACTCTTAATCTTTTCCAACCAGTTGACAGCATCTTTAAAGTTGGATTGTTGATAGTAGTGTAGTCCAAGAGTTAGTATAGCTTGGGTGTATGCTCTTCCTTCTTTTTGGCTTTCTGAAATAGCTCTAAAAAGAAACCGGACTTTATCCTCTTTATTTGTTGTCAAAATAGCTTTGGTGTAACTTTCAAAGGCTGCTGGAGGAACATTTGTAGCGTAACTAACTATCTGGTCTTTGGAGAAGGCAAGAGAAGGATTATTTTTGTATCCAATCTCCCAAGCAAGCTTTCCATGAATTATCTGAAGCTCATTCAATGTTCCACTGTAGGTATATTCATTTCCTATCACTCGCCCTTCGCGAACATTAATTACTCTGGCACTAACTACTAAATTGGCCGATTTACCTTCACCCAAAACTTTATAAGTTCCAACTACAAGTAGATCTGCTCCTGCTTTTTCACCTACTTTAATAGCTGTAGCACGAGCCAGCACTGCATTTTGGGGTAGTCCAAGTCTCTCAAAAGCTGCATTGCGTTCTTCTAGATCGAGAGGAGTCAGACCAACGGTTGCAAACAGCTTTTCTAAGTTGAGAGAGAAGCTTTCGCCTATCCAGTTATATTCTGGTTTTGCAGAAGTGTTTTCAAAAGCGAGTGTGAGAATGGTATTTGCCGCGTTTGCAGAACGCACTTGGAACGGAAAAAAGATCAGAAAAAGTAGTAGCGAGACTTTTAGTCTTCTACAGGGAAGCATCGCTTTTTCTCCTTAAAACCAAAATAGTTACCAGTAGATTTTACTGTGATGGAGAAAAAAATAAAGGCCGTTGTCTAGTGAATTTCTCCAGTAACTTGCAGTAACTTGATTAGAAACCCACTTGAGAACGGCCACGCCTGATTTAATAGCTTTGTGAGTATCTCGGACGGGATTTGAACCCGTGTTACCGCCGTGAAAGGGCGGTGTCCTGGACCTGGCTAGACGACCGAGACAGAAATATAGACTTCAAAGATTAACAGTTTGCCTCACTCCGAAGGCGTCTCGGACGGGATTTGAACCCGTGTCGCCGCCGTGAAAGGGCGGTGTCCTGGGCCTGGCTAGACGACCGAGACAATGGGCAGTGAGCCGTGCTGGGCTCGAACCAGCGACCCTCTGGTTAAAAGCCAGATGCTCTACCTGCTGAGCTAACGGCCCATAAATCAAAACTGTTAGAAATAACTTTAATTTTTAGCGAAGGGATATTATTAACTTTGGTCGAAAAAACTGTCAAGCTCTTATTGGCTGAAATTGAGCCAAAAGAGCTTGCTACTAGCGAATCTTACTTATTGAGTGAGGTTCTTACCTTGTCTGTTTTTATCGGTTTTACCACTGTTTTCATTTTCAACTTTCTCTACAGCAACTTTGATAAGAGGTCTGAAGTGGCGTTCTAGATCTATCATTGCTACTCTCAGTAGAGAACGACCCAAGTCTTTATCTTTCACATCTTTCTCATACTCTTGAACAGTTCTAGACTGCTTCTCTTTGTACTCGCTAGCAAGCAGACGCAAAAGTAGAAAAATTAAAGCTACTGCTCCAAACCAAGCTACTACATCTTTCATAAATATTGTTACTCCACGGTAACAGATTTTGCTAGGTTACGAGGTTGATCCACATCACACCCACGCCTGACGGCAATGTGGTATGCAAGAAGTTGCAAAGGTATTACAGAGAGAATAGGTGAAAGGAGATCAGTGGTTGAAGGTACATCTATGATGTAGTCTGCTAATTCTGTAATCTCCTTATCTCCTTCTGTAACGACTACTAAAACTCTTCCATCGCGAGCCTTGACTTCAGTTATGTTAGATATGGTCTTTTCGTGGCGAAGCTCTGAAGAAGCGTTGCCTGTTTCTTTTGGTGCTATAAATACCACAGGTAGTTGGCCGTCTATGAGAGCATTAGGCCCATGCTTCATCTCTCCCGAAGGGTAGCCTTCTGCGTGTATGTAGCTGATCTCTTTCAGTTTTAGTGCTCCCTCTAATGCTACAGGAAAATTTATTCCTCGACCCAAGTAGAGAAAATCTGTTGAGCGGAAGAGTTCTTTTGAAAGATCTTCTATAAGATCATCTTTGCTCAATAACGTTTCTATTTTGACAGGCAGTTCGTTTAGGTTACTTATAAACTTTTTTGACTGTTCAAGGCTTATTTTACCCCGTATTTGTGCAATATAGATGGTAAATAGATATAGAGCTACCATTTGTGAAGTAAAAGCTTTGGTTGATGCTACTCCGATCTCTGGACCAGCATGTGTTAAGATTGTTCCGTTTGCTTCACGGGTTACCATAGACCCATTTACATTGCATATAGCCATTACTTGACAATTATTCTCTTTAGCCTGACGTAGGGCTGCTATAGTATCGGCTGTCTCACCCGATTGAGTGATCACTATTAGTAGTGTTTTTTCATCAACTATTGGGTTACGGTAGCGAAACTCGCTAGCATAATCGACCTCAACAGGAATGCGAGCCAGTTCTTCTATCATGTATTTACCCACAAGTGCTGCGTGCCAGCTAGTTCCACAAGCTGCAATTTTGATATTTGTAAAAGAGCGAAAGTCTTCTTCACTAATATCCATTTCATCAAGGTAGACTTTACCGCTTTCAAGAGATACTCTGTTTTGTATAGTCTCACGCACGGCACGAGGCTGTTCATATATCTCTTTAAGCATGAAGTGCTTAAAGCCACCTTTTTCTGCCATGATCGGATCCCAAGTGATTCTTTGGCGAATAGGTGTAACAGAATTTCCATCAAAATCCATTGAGATGACCCCATCACGAGTCAACACTGCCATTTCACCATCTCCAAGAAAGAAGACATCTCTAGTATGATAAAGTATCGCTGGAATGTCAGAAGCTACAAAATACTCATTATTTCCAAGACCAATTACAACAGGTGGCCCTTGCCTAACAGCAACTACCTTATCTGGCTCATCGGCTGACATTACAGCCAGAGCAAATATTCCTTTTAACTCTTTTGCTGCTCTTCGTACTGCTGTTTCAAGGTTTGGGCTTTCATTAAAATATTTGCCAATCAGATGAGCAACAGCTTCTGTGTCGGTCTCTGTGACAAAACAATGGTCTTCATTCTGGAGGGTTCGTTTGATTTGTAAATAATTCTCAATGATGCCATTGTGGACTACAACTATTCTACCGCTACTGTCTCGGTGTGGGTGAGCATTCTCCTCAGTTGGACGTCCGTGTGTTGCCCAACGTGTATGCCCAACACCATACGTGCCATCAAGAGGGTTCAATCGTATAGCCTCTTCAAGATTTCTTAGCTTACCTGAAGCACGTCTGATTTCGAGTCTTCCATTATCGGCAACTGCAATACCCGCTGAATCATAACCTCTGTACTCAAGGCGCTTCAGTCCATCAAGTATTACATCAACTACCTGCTTGTTACCGACATATCCAACAATACCACACATTAAATTTAGTCTCCGTCCTTAGTTTAGTGCTACTTTGTACAGCATCTGGAAAAGGTAGCAAAAAAGCGGCTAAATGAGCAACCAAGCAAGTACCCTTCATTTCTATTAAACAGAAAAGCTTCAGATTTTGCTCAAATTGATTACAAGCTGACATTTTAGCATTTATTAGAGAAATTGTTCTGCTGTCTTGTGTATTGATATCCTCCCTGTTTTGAAAGAGGGGGGCTGCTTAGATCGATGCTGAAACAACACGCCTAATAAGGAACTCTCAGTTGAGAAGGTTTGCCTTTCAACAACTCTACTTTCTTTGATTTCTGGTAGTTGCTGAGCCTGCATTAGATAGATGATTCCACAGAGTTTGTAAGCATCTCGTCTCTCTTGCAAGGCTGCATTGTAGAACTCTCTGCAAATATCGAGTGTGTTGCTCACTGCATCACTTACTTTTAATTTGTATGCTTTTCTCATATATCTACTCTTTACACTTATCGTAATTGAAACGCTGCACCACCACCAAGTTCATATTTCAAATTGTAGCAAAGCTCAATTTTGATACCAATTGCTTAACTCTTTATTTATCTAGGTTTTCCATTTAGAAACCAGCAGTGACTTTCATCCTCGGCCAAGACAAAACCTTTGGCCGAGGTCTTCTGCTGAAGAGTGATAAAAGTTGGCAGAAATCAGAGCTAAACTAGGAAATGTATGAGGATTTTTAAAGATTAGAGTATTAGAGTAGTAATATCTAACGAAGCAAAAACTCTTATGAAAGATATACGTTATGATGCCCTCAATAGTCAAATCAAAAAAAAATCTTTTCCTTTTAATAAATATCTCATTGTGTCTAATTATGCTTTTGGGAGGCTGCAAAGACCAATCTAAAACAGAAAGCATACTGTTATTGAAAGAAGGAACTACTATAGAAAAAAGACTACAAAATGAAAAAAATAATACTTATGATATAGAGCTTAAGGCTGGAGAGTTTCTAGATATAGAAGTAGAACAGAAAGGTATAGACCTGGGGGTTGTACTTTGTGATCCAGAAGGGAAGGTAGTTCTGAAGACAGACAGTCCAAACGATGAGTATGGACCAGAACCAGTCCTCTACACAGCAGAAAAAGGAGGGATCTACAAGGTAAAAGTAGAGTCTTTACAAGAGACTTTAGAAGGTGGAAATTATGAGATTAAAGTCAAAGCGGTGCGCCTTTCTACAGAAGGAGACAAGATAAAACTTCGTGCTAGGCAGCTCTTTTTGGAAGCAGAAGCGTTACAGTTACATGCTCAAAAACTTACAGACTCTCTAAGTCAAGAAAATATATATCGAAAGGCAATAGAGAAATACAAGGAATCATTAGCAGTCTATGAGAAAATAGAAGACTACTATTGGGTAGGATGTATCTATGATTTTATAGGTACGATCTATCATTTGGAGCTTGGAGAATTAAACGAAGGACTAGACTATTTTAGTAAAGGATTAGAGGCTAGAATAAAACATAATGATAGGCTAGGACAGTCAATAAGTCTTAACAATATAGGATTAATTTATGAACAGAAAGGAGAGAAAGAGACAGCACTCACTAAATATAATGAAGCATTGAATTTATGGGAAAAAAGTCTTTTAACAAAAGCTGCTATACTTAGTAACTTAGGTAAAGTTTTAACTTCACTTGGAAAACGAGAAAAAGTTCTTCAGTATTACACTGAGTCAGTGCAAATCTTTAGAAATAAAGGTGATCAAAAAGGAGCATCTGATACTGTAAACAATATAGGAATATTTTATTTTTTGTTAGGACATGATAAAAAAGCTTTAGACTATTATAGTCAATCAGTAGTGATAAAGAGGCAGTTAGATAATGCAGATGACTTACTAGAGTCATTACATAATCTTGGAGCCGTTCACGTTAAAATAAAGCAAGCAAAAGAAGCTCTTCCGTATTTTAATGAAGCTTTACAAATAGCAAAAAGAAAAGAAAAAAGAGCAGTTGTTCTTACTGGCCTAGCTCTAGCCCACTACTCTTTAGGAGAAGTGGAGAAGGCTCTAAGCTATTGTAAGGAGTCACTTGCTATCTGGAAAACAGTAGACAAAGACTATACAACAGTAGAGACATTCGAGATAACAGGGCGAGTCTACTACTCGATTGGTAACAGAAAAGAAGCACTCAGTTATTACAATCAAGCAGAACAGATGTACAAAGATAGTGCAGACTTGAGAGGACAAGCAAATATTCTTTACCATGTTGCTCAAATAGATTCTGATTTAGGTAAATACGAAGAGGCAAAAAGAAAAATTGAAAAAGCAATAGAAATAATAGAGAAGTTAAGAAGTAGTGTTCTTACAGAAGAACTGCGTATTTCCTACTTTGAATCAGTACATGATTACTATGCTTTTTATGTAGAGCTATTGATGAAGCTTCATCAGAAAAACCCTAACAAAGGTTATGATATAGCAGCATTTGAAGCAAGTGAACGCTCTCGTGCTCGTAGTCTGGTAGATCTGATAAATGAAGCAAAAGTAAATATCTACAAAGGCGCAGACCCAGAACTTATAAAACAGAAAAATAGCTTGGAGGAAAGATTCAGAGATAGGCTAGATACTATAAGAAGGTTAAAAGGTGGTGAAGCAAAAGTTTTAGAGAAGGAAGTAGACAATTTAACAGTAGAGCTAGGACAGATAGAGGCAAAGATAAAGCAAACAAGTCCAGACTATGCAGCACTGACACAACCAGAACCAATGAACTTAAAACAGATGCAACAAGAGATAGATGAAGATACTGTAGTTTTAGAATATATGCTAGGTAAGAAAAATAGCTATGTTTGGGCAGTAACAAACAGTTCAATAAATAGCTATAAACTACCAAAAGAAGATGAGATAAATGAAACAGCCAGAGAGGTCTACAGAGCAATTACAAATGTGGAAGCGGACAAGGCAGGCGATAAGTATTTGAAAATAGCAGAAAAGCTAAGTGAAATGGTACTCAAACCTATCAAAGAAATTGCACAAAAGAAAGTTGTAGTTGTAGTAGCTGATGGAGCCTTACAGTATATTACTTTTGCAGCATTACCAAATTCGGGAAGTCAAAAATGGTTGCTACTAACACATGAGACAGTAGTAGAACCATCACTTTCTTCATTATCGTTGCTGAGAAAAAGAATAAAAAATAGGCAACCTCAACCATCTCTTCTATTTATGGTAGGAGATCCAGTTTTTAATCGGGAAGATATTCGAGTTAAAAAGGGAAAGCAGGAAGTAGAAAAAGCCATATTTGAAGAGCTTCAAGGAGTCACGTCTAGTGCAGTCAGAGATGTTTATGATAGTGCTCAGTTATCACGTCTGCCATACTCAAGGGACGAAGTGTCGGTAGTTAAGTCGTTAGTAGATCCTAATCAAGTCAAGGTGTTACTTGATTTTGATGCAAACCTAGACGAAATCTTAAATTCGGAATTGAGTAAGTACCGTTACATTCATTTTGCTTCTCATGGCCTTTTCAACAGTAATAATCCAAAGCTTTCTGGAATAGTCTTTTCACAAGTAGATAAAGAAGGAAATCTACGAAAAAGCTTTTTGGGATTGACAGATATATTTAATTTGAAGCTAACAGCCGATATGGTTGTACTAAGTGCTTGTCAAACAGGGCTAGGAAAAGAGATTAAAGGAGAAGGCATAGTTGGATTTACACAAGGGTTTATGTATGCAGGATCTGCAAGAATAATATCAAGTTTATGGAATGCTAATGATGCAACAACTGCGAAACTGATGAAAGAGTTTTACAGACAAATTCTCAAAGAGAATAAGACTCCTTCTGAAGCCTTAAGAGCAGCACAACTTAAGATGATCAATTCTGAGTTTTCTCATCCTTTCTATTGGGCTGGGTTTGTATTGCAAGGTGAGTGGAGATAGAATTTAGCTTTTTAAGTACTAAGTTGGGTTAAATCTCAGCTTAGTACTTTTGTAAGTTTAGCAAACAAAAGAAGGTCTAAGGCAAGCTCCACGAAGAGTTATCCTAGAACCTATTCCACCACAAACACTACTATCATAAGTATCACATAAAGTTCCAGTTGGTCTTGGGCTGTTGATAGGATCTTCATCAGGAGGATCATCAGTATGGTCTGTGCTGTCACCAAGGTCTATATCAACATTACTTATAGCAGGTGCAATGATCTGCTCGATCTCTTCAATATTAAAGTCGAGATCAAAGTCTTCAGTCTTTTTACTATTTGACATATCTATTCTCATTCCTTGTATTGCTTTGGATTTTGTTACAGTAAAAGTAACTATGAAGAGTTGTCTTCTATGCTTAAGGTGATTTTTAAGAAGAAAAATTACACCAATCTCTGCAATTGTTACAAAAAAACAGGCAGTTTGGAAAAAAGAGGAAGGATCGACTTGATAGAAGTTTCTGTAGAAACTAAGCTTCGAGCTTTGATCTTGATCCCTTAAATTCAATATATGAGCTATATATACGGTCTAATTCCAGTACTTGAAGCATTACGCGCAGGACGACGCAAAATCGAACAGATAATTCTTGCCGAAAATAACCGCCCTGCAAGGATAGAAGAGATTATCTTTGAAGCACGTCGAGCCAATGTTCCTATCAAGCAAGAAAGGCGAGCAACCTTAGATAAGATGGTCTCAAGCGCAAATCACCAAGGTGTGATAGCTGTTACTCGTTCGATTAGCTATGTAGATATTGAAGAAGTTCTTACCAGTTCTTCTGCAAAATCTCTGTTTGTCATACTCGATAGTGTTGAAGACCCACACAATCTTGGAGCAGTTATCCGGACTGCAGAATGTGCAGGTGCTACGGCTGTTATTATCCCTGAACATAATGCTGCAGGTGTTACAGACGCAGTTACAAAAGCCTCTGCAGGTGCTGTAGAATATATACCTATTATACGAGTCACAAACCTTACACAAGCTATTGATAGGATGAAAGAGAAAAATATATGGATTGTTGGAGTTGAAGCTGGCTGTCCAAAAGACTACACCGAATGGGACTACAAGACTGCAACGGCTATTGTACTAGGTAGTGAAGGCAAGGGTATACGCAGACTGGTTAAGGAACATTGTGATATGTTGGTCTCTATTCCACTGTTTGGTAAGGTTACTTCGCTTAATGTTTCAGTAGCAACTGCTATCGTGCTTTATGAGGCTGTGCGTCAGCGCAAACTAGAAAAGAGATAATTTTGACAAAAGTAGCCGTTTCAATCACTGAAAAAAGCTGGATAGATCAACTCACTGCAATTAAAAAAGTTGACCATCAAGCAGATTTTATAGAACTACGTCTAGACTATTTAGAAGATGTAGACCTGAAGATAGATGCAGACACTATTTTGCTGCAAGCTGTTGAAACTAGCTCGCGTCCACTTATATTTACCTATCGTAGTAACTTGGCTGAACCTTTTCCCAACAGAACAGCTCAAAATATAGGCAGGCTTCTCTCTATGAGATCAGATGTAAAGTCTGATAATCCAGAGAGTTTATCTGGTGTACTTGCGGAAGACTTTTTTGATTTTGACCACAGTTCGGACAGTACAGTAGCTCTTCATCTATATCTTACCTATGTCAGGATCTTTAAAAAGTATCCAAAGATAATTCTTTCGCACCACGACTTTCAGGTTTGCAACCGACAAGAGCTAGAAAAGATCTACTCGCGGCTTCAAGTTTTCACACCCGATATCATCAAAATAGCAGCTACAGCCAATTGTCAAAAAGATAATTTGACTATGCTTGGGCTACTGAAAGGTTCTCAAACTGGTAGACTAATTGTTATTGCTATGGGAGAACAGGGCAAGATCAGTCGGCTCTTCGCTCCTATGTGTGGAAGCTTTCTCACTTTTTCTTCACTTTCTGTAGATAAGCAGGCAGCTCCAGGTCAGATGACTTTGGATGATATGTTTGAACTCTATAAAATAAAGAGTATACACAGAGACACAAATATATATGCACTGCTAGGCTTTCCTGTAAGCCATTCGCTTTCGCCACACATACACAATGCAGCTTTTGTAGCACGTGGATTAAATTCCAGATATTTACCAGTAAGCGTAGCTTCAGACGAGCTTGCAGACTTTGTTAGGCTATTTATCAAACCTTCAACAAAAGAGATGGAGTGGAACTACAAGGGTGCAAGCATAACAGTTCCTCATAAAGTTGCTATCACTAAACTACTAGATTACATTGATCCAGAAGCTGCTAAAATAGGTGCAGTAAACACACTAGTTGTAGATGGAGATAAGCTTTGCGGATATAACAGTGATATTTCAGGAGCTATGCATCCTCTGGAAAAAGTTTTTGGTCAATTGCAAGATGCAAAAGTGGCAGTTTTGGGTGCAGGCGGAGCTGCTAGAGCTGTTGTTACAGGATTGATAGCTCGTAGAGCATATATTACAGTATTTGGTAGAAATATTGATCAGGATTTTGAAAAAAAGTTTGGTGTTAAAGTTCTACCTTTTGAACAAGCTGCTAAAGCTACTGCAGACATACTCATCAACACAACTCCAATAGGAATGAAAAACTGGCAATCTGATCAACCAGTTCCTATCGCAAGTCGCTCAATTAAAAACTTCAAGTTAGTTTATGACCTTGTATACAATCCACTTGAAACAGCACTACTCAAAGAAGCTCGACAAGCTGGAATAGGTATACTAGGTGGTTTAGACATGTTTATAGCTCAAGCTGCTGAACAGTTTAGGTTGTGGACTGGACAAGACGCTCCTTCAGAACTAATGTATGAAGTAGCTATGCAAATACTCAGTAACTAATCAGGTTTTGTAAATGAATAGCATTAAAGTTGCTTATCAAGGAGAGATAGGGGCTTACAGTGAAATAGCTGCAGCACGAATTGGAACACCAGTCCATTTTCCATCATTTGCTCAAGTCTTCAAAGCTATTGTTGAAGGCTTGGTTGACTGCGGTGCACTTCCAATAGAAAACTCTTTGGGTGGAGCTATTTACGAAAACTATGATCTTATTTTTAAGCACCCTGTCGAGATTGTTGCAGAAACGTTTGTCTGTGTAGAACACTGTCTTATGGGATTACCTGGAGCCAGTCTTGAGACTGCAAACCAAGTACTGTCACATCCACAGGCACTTGCACAGTGCAGTAAGTTTCTTAACGAATATCCAAAAATAGCTATTGTTCCAACATATGATACTGCTGGCAGTGCAAAGATGATCAAACAGTCTGGTGAAAAAGACAAGCTTGCAATAGCAAGTGAGAATGCAGCAAAATTCTATGGTTTAGAGATCATTCGTCGTCACATAGCTACTCATCAAGACAATTTTACTAGATTTCTCATTGTTGCAAAAAAAGGGATTGATAAGAAATTGTTAGGTATTAAGCTATCAGAAGATAAAACATCTATTGTCTTTGCGCTTCAACACGAAACAGGCTCGCTATTTCACGCTCTTTCAGTCTTTGCACTAAGAAAGATTAATTTAACAAAGATCGAGTCTCGTCCTTCTGGCGAGCGTCCTTTTGAATATCTCTTCTATGTTGACTACCTGCGGCCTGAGACCAAAATAGAGAGAAGAGCCTTAGACCACCTTGCTGAAATATCTACTTTGATAGAAACTTTAGGTCAGTACGGTTGCATTGGAGAAAGAGCCTACTAAGAGTTATACCTTTATTATGTCAAAAGCTTTTTTACTTTTACTACTACTACTAATTCCTATCGATATATTGGCACAAAATAGTGTGGAGGCAAAGCTTGAACAGGAACGCTTGCTTGCTTTGCCATCCCTCAAACAGAAGCTTTCTGATCCAAACTTGAGAGACCGTGCCGATATGATAGTAGTTCTTGAAGACTCTTTTTTTAACAAATTATTGATAGAAGCTGCAGGTACAAAGTTCAATGCAGGAAGCTTTTTTACGGTCACTTTGGAAAATCCTCTGACAGATTTTCGTAATGGTCTTGCATTGATTAAGTTTCAAGCTGTAGTTGCCCCAACAAATCCACTCTTGACCTTAAATAGTAGATTAAAAGTTGTAGCTAGATTACTAGTTGAACAAGGCAAAG
>JAEUQL010000530.1 GCA_016789295.1 Blastocatellia bacterium
CAAAAAATCTGCACCTCCTTGATCTTTGAAAAACAAATTCATTGCAGGAAGTGATGGAGCTATAGTAGCACCTGCCATCACGGTCAAGCTACTGATGAATAAGAGTGTTGCCTTTGTGCCTATAGAATCATGGTTATTTGTCATATTATTTTTTTACTAAAATCTATATGTCATCCACAATGCAGTGAATGTGATGTTACGTCCGGGTGGAGTCTCTTGCAGGAATTTTCCTGTAAAGAATTTGGCATAGCTAAAAGTGAATGTTGTGTGTCGATCTGCACTCCAGTTGACTTCCGATGTATTGAAACGAGCCTGCTTCCTATCCAGACCAAAGTAATATGAGGTCTATTTGAAGAGACACCCTAAAAGTTTTTGCTGCTGTTGTGCAAAAGTTGGTACAGCTAAAAAACATGTAGTTGAAGCAATTACTAAAAATAGAAGCAGTGCTGTTTGTAGGTGCTGACGTTTTATCATTGATCTTCGTTTATCATAATGAGATTATCGCCCCATAGCCCATAGCTTTGCCTCTGCAATATTAGACAACAATCTCGACACTCGATAGCAAACTTTGCTTACTTTCCCCCCGTGATAGATTAATCTTGGAGAACAAAACTTCGAATTCTAGGTGCATGTTTTAGAAAAGAGAAGTTATGATTGAAAAGCAGAGTTTATCTATCTGGTGTCAGCTATGAGAAAAATCTTACTCCTTTCTGTTTTCTGCTTAGCTCTTCTTGTTGGTCATTCCATACAGGCCAAAGTAGTACAATCTTCCATAATAGTTGAGAAGGTAGACCCTCCAAACTGGTGGATTGGACACACACTCAACCCCATACAACTGATAATCAAAGGTAAAGGCTTTTCTCAATCCACACTCAGATCCGTTTCACCAGGTGTTTCTGTGCTTTCAAGTTCAGTTGCAGCAAATGGTGAGTTCATCATCGCTACTGTTTCAATAGATCCAAAGACTGCTTCTGTAGGAGATGCTGTTTTTAGGGTTGAATCACCCAGAAGGACAGAAGAGTTTAAGTTTGAACTGCTACAACTTCCTGACTCAAATGGTAAATATCAAGGTTTTGGACCGGACGATGTTATCTATCTACTGATGGTAGACCGTTTCTCCGATGGTGACACAGCAAATAACGATCCTTCAGTCTCAGCAGGGTTTTTCAACCGCAAAGAACCTAGAGCTTATCACGGTGGAGATCTGCAAGGGGTTATAGACAGGCTTGGTTACTTGAAAGATTTAGGGATAACAGCAATCTGGATGACTCCAGTCTATGACAACAGCAACAGAGCTGCAGACTATCACGGCTATGGAACAGTAGATTTTTATGCTGTAGAAGAGCATTTTGGCGATCTAGCAAAGTTCAAAGAACTTGTCGAGAAAGCTCACGCAGTGGGAATCAAGATAATTCAAGACCAAGTTCCAAACCACACTGGCCCTGCACACCCTTGGATAGATTCTCCACCAGTAAGAAATTTCTTTAATGGTACACGACAAAACCACCTCAACAACATCTTTGACATCTTCGCGCTTACTCAACCAAATAGCGATCCGGCTCGCATCGAATCTACACTTAATGGATGGTTTGCCAATATCTTGCCTGATATCAATCAGGAGGCTCCAGAAGCTACTCAGTACCTCATACAGAACAGTCTTTGGTGGATAGGGCAGACAGGACTGGATGGCATCCGTGCCGATACTTTTCCTTATGTGCCTCGCAGTTTCTGGAACAAGTGGAATGCTGCAATAAAGCGGCAATATCCGAACTTCACTGTTGTAGGTGAAGTGTTTGATGGTAGACCTGGTGTAGTCTCTTTCTTTCAAGGTGGTGCTACAAGATTTGATGGTGTAGATTCTGGCTTAGATACAGCCTTCGATTTTCCTAGCTGCTTCGCAATTAGAGACTTCTTTACCCGTGGACAGATCAGCCGTCTTTCTGAAGTTACTTCTGTGGATTCTATATATCCAGATGCTTCAGTGCTGGTTCCATTCTTTGATAACCATGACATTTCACGAATAGGCAACGAACCTGAGATTACACCAGAAAAGCAGATACTTGCTTATACCTACTTGCTCACAATGCGCGGCACTCCACAGGTCTACTATGGCGATGAGATAGGGATGAAAGGAGGTGGCGACCCAGATAATAGAAGAGACTTTCCAGGCGGCTTTCCTTCAGACACAAGGTCAGCATTTAATGCTGAAGGAAGAACGAAGAACGAACAGAAGATTTTTGCCAGTGTACAGAAACTGCTTGCGGTACGCAGATCTCAACCTGCTTTGAGAGGTGGACAGATGACTTTTCTTAGAGATAGCGATGGCATCGTCACTTATCTTCGTTCTCGTGACAACGAGCAGGTAATTGTTGCAATAAACAACACAGATCAACAGGCAAAATGGACTGTCAAACTTGCAGGAGTAGCGGAGGGAGCCAAGCTGAATGACCTTCTTGAACAGGCCGATCCGGTTACAGTAAAGAAAGGCAAGTTAAAACTACGCCTTGCACCGCGTAGTGCAGCCATATATAAACAGTAGAAACTTATAGACAATCTAAATATTTGGAAGCTAAAATTGGCTTCCAAGTAAAATCCCCGAAAAATTTTCAGTACGTGTCCGATTTCAGTCTCCATTGCTCTTTACAAAATACCGGCAAGGAATAGCTATGGCTCATGTCCAGTTAAAAAATATAAAAAAGGTCTATGACAACGGAGTCTGTGTTGTCAAGGATGCTACTTTTGATATTCTTGATAAAGAATTTGTTATACTAGTTGGCCCATCAGGTTGTGGTAAGTCTACATTACTGCGTATGATCGCAGGTCTGGAAGCAATTACGAGTGGTGATCTTTTGATAGATGGTAAGCGTGTAAATGATTTACCAGCAAAAGATCGTGATATAGCAATGGTTTTCCAAAACTATGCTCTCTATCCACACATGACCGTCTATGACAATATGGCTTTCAGTTTGAAGCTGCGAAACTTCCCAAAAGACGAGATAAAAAAGCGCGTCATGGAAGCAGCCGAGATGCTTGGTCTTCAGGAATACCTTTCACGCAAACCCCGTGCAATGTCTGGTGGACAGCGCCAGCGTGTTGCAGTGGGTCGTGCAATAGTGCGTCGTCCCAAAGTCTTTCTCTTTGACGAACCACTCTCAAACCTTGATGCAAAGCTTC
>JAEUQL010000531.1 GCA_016789295.1 Blastocatellia bacterium
GCTGAAAAAGCCTCTCAGCAATCTGATTAACTTCGTCTTTGTTGTCTAACTCGCTCTCAGGCTTGTTAGTATGAGGTTCTGGACAAAGCTCCTTCAGAATCCTTGATTCAGAAAAACAGTCGAGGTCATCAACAAGGTAGGTAACCCCAAAACCCCCCTTCCCTACCATGTTTCTTATCTTGTAACGGCTACGCAGGACTACTGCAGTAGCTAATGCTTGACACTTCAAACATCGGTATTTGCCATCTGGTATAGACTCACTGCAGCGAGGATTGGAGCAGACTGCCATATAGTTCTTTCTTAATAAAATCGATTTATAGTAAGTGACCCACGAAACAATTAACCCTTTGCGGTATCTAAATATAACACAAGACTGTTAGTTAATGGACAATAGGTTTTCACTACTTTTCCATCTCTTCTTTTGGCTTGTTTGCAAGTTTCATAAGTAAAACAGTAGTTATTCCTCTTTTCTAGCTTCTCAAATACTCTACTCTTTTTTCCCAAACCCTTGCCAATTCCAGCAATAAATGGTGTTAAATCTTCCAAAAAACTGAGAAAATAGCTTTCTTCAAAGCTTCTTCTTTTTTGGCTATGCCAAACGAATCCAAACTTTAGAAGGTTAGAGTATGAAAATAAAGTCGATCTTTAGAGCATTACTTGCCGTAGCTTTCATTCTTGCAGGTTACAACCATTTCAGAAACCCAAACTTCTACCTCCAAATGATGCCTCCTTACCTACCATATCATTTGGCACTGGTCTATATCAGTGGTGTATTTGAGGTATTAGGTGGAATAGGAATTATGATCCCACAAGTTAGAAAATTGTCTGGCTATGGCATTATAGCTCTACTAATAGCCGTCTTTCCTGCAAATGTTCAGATGCTAATTAATAATATCAATCACGAAGGATACACAACTTTTACATATCTCTTAATAGCACGCTTGCCTATTCAGATTCCGCTTATACTTTGGGCTTACTGGTGCACAAAAGAAGAAGATCAAAAGTAGTAGCCAGTTTGAGCGGCGAGTTTCTGGAAAAACCTTCCAGCAAAAGCTTGACACACAGATTTTACACGTGTAATATCTCGCTTTCACGTCAGAAGGCCAGGTAGCTCAGTTGGTAGAGCAGCGGACTGAAAATCCGCGTGTCGGCGGTTCGATTCCGTCCCTGGCCATCTCTAGAATCTACAAGCTACAGCCACCATCTGGTGGCTGTTTTAGTTTGTGCAAGCAAACCTATTTCTTAACCATATTGTAAACGATTGAAAACAATAGGAACAGAAGAACGACTGATGCTAAAGGCTCCATAGCCTGTTTGCAAAAGAGCCTTTAGGTGGATAGTTTTTACCCATCGAGACGAATTTGCCTTAATAGCTTGCACTGTTTGAGAAATTGCGTTTGTTGAAGGAAGCTTGGTCTATAATTCCTATCCGAATCTTTAGTGCCAAATATTATATGGGTAATCAAATTTGCGTAAGCTTGTCCCGTTGTTTCTGCTACCTTCTGTTCCAGCCTACCTTCTGTTTTATTGTTGCAGCACCATCAACTGGAAAACTCATGCGTCCAGGTTTGATGTAGTTGAGTTTCTCCTCTGGTAGATTGTGTAAAAGGTAGGTCATCTCCCTAACCATCTCTTCAGCAGTTGGACGCTCTCTGTAGTCTTTCTTCAAAGCCTGCATCACTAGACTCTCTACATCTTTTGGGATATTTGGATCTATTTCACATAGCGACTCCGGAGTCTCTGAGATGTGCCTAAGAGCTACAGCAAAGATACCTTCAAAATCGTTGTCAAAAGGAGGTGCACCAGAAAGCATCTGATAGAACATAATGCCTACACTATATATATCCGAACGACCATCATAATCTTGATTTTGTAATCTTTCTGGAGCCATATAAGTAGGTGTTCCAAGCACTAAGCCTTGAACCGTAAGATTGTTGATGTCGATTGTGCCAGAGTTGCGATTTAAGAACTTTGCAATACCAAAATCTACTACTTTGACTATCTCGTGATCTCCTGATCTGTGTAGAAAAATGTTATCAGGCTTAATGTCTCGATGAACAATTCCAGCGCGGTGTGCTTCGGCCAAAACATCACATGTAGGAATAAGTATCTCTAGACATCGTTTTATAGAAAGCACGCCTTTTTGCTGCAACTCTTCTGTTAAAGAGCACCCCTCTAGAAGTTCCATAACTAGATATACAATGCTTTCAGAAGAGACACCAGAATCTAAAATCGAGACGGCGTTGTTATGATTGATACGACAAGCCGAAATACCTTCCAGACGGAAACGGTTGAGGTTTTCACGGTTTTCATCTGCACTAACAGGCCGAAAGATTTTTACTGCCACTTGCCTATCTAATCCTAAGTGAGTTGCTCGGTAGACAACTCCATAACCACCCATTCCGATCTTCTTCTCCAGTTTGTACTTACCATCCAAAACTGTGCCAGGTAGTATGTCAGCAAGTGCCGAGAAGATGAGATCGGCTTTTTTGTAAGATTCAATCAGCTCAGTCTGCTTACGTGCTAGACGCTCTTCTTGTGCGCGTCTTACCTCTTCTTCCAGGCGTTTTCTTTCTGTCACATCACGCAAGATTACAGTATGCAGCATCTGCGAACCTATGCGAGCTTGAGAAATAGAAGCTTCTATAGGAAATTCTTCACCATTTGCACGCACTCCAACCAGCGTGCCCAACACACCCATCCTGCGCGTAGTAACCCCCGTTTTTGCAAAATTCTGTATATGTTTGTGGTGAATGTCTCGCAGCCGATGTGGTATTAAAATATCTAGTGGTTGACCAAGTACTTGATTTCTATGATAGCCAAATATATTCTCTGCTGCTTCATTAAAAAGGACTATTGTATGCTCCGCATCTACTGTAATAATTGCATCCATTGCAGAAACTAGAATACTTGAAAAACGCTCTTCACTATCGCGTAGTGCTTTTTCTGCACTTTTGTGGTGAGTAATGTCGTGCAGTATCCAAAGTTCAAAATCTTCATAGCTTGTTTTAGCAACTTCCAAGATTAGTTCCTCACCAGCCCTGTTTTCCATGCTCACTACCTTTAGTGGAACCAAACGCTTTTCTTCAAATTCAGGAAAGAGCTTATACAGCTCAGACACAGTAGAGATTTCTTCCTGGCTGTAACCAATCAGGTTT
>JAEUQL010000532.1 GCA_016789295.1 Blastocatellia bacterium
TCGCCACTTTTGCTGTACGCGAAGTTGACGGAGTGCTTGAGGTAGCTATTCCTATCGACAATCCTGAAGCCACAAAAAGAGATGAATGGTCTATTTGACACTGATTATTTAGACTTTTGGCAGTAAGTTACTTATTTTCAATATAAGAAGTAAGCGTCTGCTCAAAATGTCTAATGCGTACTTCCTGATATTTACTCAGTACAATCTTTGAATGGCGGTTGGCCTTGAGACCTTGCTGCAAGTTGTAGAGGTTCTCCATGTCTTGATCGTAGACATTGCCCAACCAACCTGGAAGCAATGCACCATCACTATAAGGAACTTTCGTCATATCCATAGGCTTGGCAGGTTCTGGTCTTTGTTGTCCAGGAGGAATGGGTCTTAAAACTATCAGGTCAAAAATACAGCTATCTGGATCGTTCTTGTTAGGACGGAACCGATATATAGAATGGCTAGGCATTGAGATGCCGCGAAACATAATCATGTTCGGGAAAAGAAGATACTGTACAACATCTATCGATTCGGCAACTGAAATGTTTGAAAAATCTTTTCCTGACAACTTACCTTGATAAGTACGCACCATCTCTGCTATTGCCTCACGCGCACTAACACCCGGAGGAAGAGTAGGAGGATTATCACCTCTCACTACTTTGTACCAGGTATCAAAGACCTCTTGCTCTGAAACTCTTTCCTGACCTTCTAGGGTTGGGTATCCTATAGGCTGAAGGCTTCGGTTCATATGCTTCCAATGCGGGAAGATGTCATATTGTGTAGTGTCTGCACCTTGATATTTCCAGGTTTGTGAATGTAGTTCTGGGATATGATAGGCTTCAATGAAAGACTCTAAAGCCGCTTTCCAGTTAGCAGGTACTATGTGTCGTCCATAAGCTGCAATATAGAGTTCTTCTTGATGGCGCTCCCGCATCTGTGCTGGAAGGTCTTCCAAGTATTCTTCTAAAGGCATGGCGTCGAGATCCATGTTAATGAAGACAAAACCGGCCCAAGTGGCTACTTTTGCTTCAGGGAGTCGAAACTCTTCGTCTTTAATCTGTGGAAAATCCCAACGGCAAGGAACTTCTGTGAGTTGGCCATCTAGCCCCCAAGTGAAGCCATGAAACGGACAGCGTATATGTTGAAGGTTTGCATCTGTTGTGCAGAGCTTCGTCCCTCTATGCAGACAAGAGTTGTAATAGGCTTTAATCTCATTCTTTGCCGAACGCACAATGATAAACGAGTAGTCGGCCAGCTCATAAACAGTAGCGTCACCTACTTCTGGTATCTCTTCTTCGCGGCAAGCAAATTGCCAAACCTTACTCCACATCCGATCCAGTTCCAGACGGTGGAATTCTGGGCTGATGTACCTATCTCTATCGATACTCTCAACACCTAAATCTCTGTCTGCACTCTTAAGCATATCTGTTGGTGGCTGTATCTTATCATTGGCAATGATCTGCTGATAGGTTGGCCGTTCTTGTTGGCCGTTAGAAGACCCTATCTCGACTTTACTAATTACCTTCATGAAAGTATTTCTCCCTGTATAAATAAGTGAATTACTTCAATTCGAATTCGTCCAATTTTGGTTTTTTTAACAGTCTTCGGTATTCCAGTGTCCGATTTGGCCATATTGAATGTACTTTGCCATTTTCGTCTTTGTACCAAGCACGGCAGCTCTCAGACAGTACTGTTTTACCAAGAGAATCTTGAATATATCTATATAATTTCTCTGCAGGTTCTTGCCGGGGCATCATTATGTTAGCACCTGATCTGATTAACTCTTCTATACAGCGTGCAATATATTTTGCTTGTGCTTCGATGACAACCGTCATGGAACTGTAACCAAGACCTGTATTTGGGCCTAACATAATAAACAGGTTTGGAAATCCTGGAATAGCTGTTGTGCGGTGTGTTACATAACGTGTGCCCCAGACTTTCTTGAGTTCAACACCTTCTGGTCCGACTATGTCGATCACCTTAGAGATATCAAAAGCCTTATAACCTGTAGCCAAGATTAGCGTGTCAAAGTTGTGCTTCACACTATCGTTTGTTACAGCCCCATCTTGACAAACATGGTCTATCGACTGCGTTACAAGCGTGACATTTGGACGCTGAAGTGCAGGCAAGTAGTCACTCGACACTATAAGTCGTTTGCAGCCCAGAGAATAATCAGGAATAATAGCATCTCTAATCTCAGGAGATTTTATGGAGGCTTGCATATAACTTAGTATCTTTTTGCTGTAGTAGCTATTGCGCCAGCTATTCTTTTTTAAATAGCCGTACCTACTTTCCCAATCCCAAAAAAGCAGTTCATAGAGAAATCTCATTAATATTGGAAAGCGTCTAAAGCGCGATTTCTCCTCTTCCGTGTAAGCCCTATCTCGACGTGGCATCACCCAACCTGGAGTGCGAGAAAAGACTGTGACGTGGTCTGCAACCTTGGCAACTTCTGGAATGATCTGAACTCCGCTAGATCCATTTCCTATCACGGCTACACGTTTTCCTTGTAGGTCGTGTGAGTGGTTCCATCGAGCAGAGTGGAAAGATACTCCAGCAAAATCACTTATGCCTTTGATATCTGGATATTTTGGTGTATGCAATGGACCAAGTGCTGGAATGACAATATCGGCAACATAGAGATTGCCTTTTTTATCTCTCATCTGCCACTTTTTATCTATAAATTTGATGGTTGCAATCTCTACATTAGGCTGCAAGTGACGCATAAGGTCGTACTTTTCAGCGCAAGCTTCAATATATGCTCGTATCTCGTGGCCAGGCGAATAGACACGGCTCCAATTTGGATTGGGTTCATAAGAGAAGCAGTAGAGATGAGAAGGAACATCACAAGCGACTCCTGGATACGTGGTGTAACGCCAACAGCCTCCTACACCATCACCCTTTTCATAAATTGTAAAAGAGTCTATTCCTGCCTTCTTCAGCTCTATGGCAACTCCAATACCAGAAAATCCGGCTCCAAGAATCGCTATTTGAGGCTTTGCTTTTTGCATAGAAGATTAAAGTAAACTTTTGGTAGTAAATTAGAAGAGTTAGGTTTTTATTGAAGGAAAAAGGTTCTTGCTTTGTGAGAAATAGTTTTTAACTCAAAAGCCATCAGATATATTATTTCGAATATCGTCTACTTGCTTGCAAAAATCATAGAAGCGTGG
>JAEUQL010000533.1 GCA_016789295.1 Blastocatellia bacterium
CTTGCAAGCAGGACAGGTGACAACGGTTGGTCTATTCCAGCGTTGATGTTTAATCTTTTCTGGGTCTACTTGGGAATTTGTCCAACGACGATCAACATAGATAGCTCCACATACTCTGCATACTTCGGGTTCAGGTTTAGCTGCTAAAAGGCTTTTTTCATGATCAACACGCTTGGTGTAAGTAACATTTGAGTATCGCTTATTGCTACGCATACTTCACCTCCCAATGTCTACTTATATGTGTTAGACAGTTGCAAAATGGTTATGCTTTAATGCCTCTTTTTCAAAGCTAGATTGACAAGAAACACATAAAGCAACGGCTGGATCTAATGCCAGACGTTTAGGGTTGATCTCCTTACCACATTCAGTACAAAGACCATAAGTACCAGCTTTTAACCGCTCTTGTGCTTCATCGAGCTGGCGCAGACGTAGCTGCATTGCTGACAGTTTACTGTACTCTATATCACGTAACTCACGCTCTGCTGCAGAGTCACGCTCTTGCCATCCATCGGTCAATTCATCTGTAGGAAGCGATCTAGCATATGAAGCTGAATTATGTAGTTTCTCTTTTTCACTTTGTAGTTGTGCTGCAATAGCGTCCAAATAGGCTATATTCTGTTGTCCACTTGCTGCTTCTTTGAGTAGTGCTCGTACTTCGTCATCTGTTGTTTGTGAAAAGTCTTCATACCAGAAACCAACGGCAGAAAATGGTTCTGGAGTAATTAAACAGACCACTTCATCTACTTCTGCTTGGAGCTGCCGACAGACCGGTGGAGGTGCAGTTGGAGTTGCTACAACAATACAAGCAGGTGAGTGTAGTTTTAGTCCTTTGATTGCTGCACGCATGGTTGATCCAGTTGCAATACCATCGTCTACAAGAAGTACAACTTTATTCTGTAGGTTTGGTGTAGGACGGTTGCCTCTATAGAGTTTTTCGCGCCGCTCTAATTCACGGTGTTCTTCCATCACTACTTCTTTAATCTTTTGAACAGGGATTTGTAGACTCTTTACAACATAGTCATTTAGTACAAGCACGCCTCCTGTAGCGATTGCTCCCATGGCCAACTCGCTTTGGTCAGGAACTCCAAGCTTTCTTACTATAAACAGGTCGAGAGGAGCGTTGAGTGCTTTGGCAATCTCAAAAGCAACAGGTACACCACCACGTGGCAAGGCAAGTACTACTACATCAGAACGGTCTTTGTATGCCATAAGTGAGAGTGCAAGTTGACGTCCTGCATCGATTCTATTTTGAAACTTCTTAAACATTGCTTAACCTCCTTTCGAGTAGTTTGCTAAAATCTGGTTGGAGCAAGGATAGTTTCTGCATAAGCTTCTTCAGTAAAGCAATATGTATGCCGCTTCTGTGAGCTTTTCTTAACTTCTCTAACTACTTGAAAATGTTGCTTTTCTACGATCTGTTTTTTGTACTGGAAACGCTTGAGTAGACAAGTGGGGAATTATCCGTGGAGTAGTTGGTAATATTACAAGAAAGGAGCAAAAGAGCATCGGAGATTTTCAAAAAATTTACTATTGTCTGATACAAATTTGATAAATTTCTGGCATTAATATTTTAGAGAAACAAGGTTTGTAGAGGCTTTCCCCTGTTTTAGTAAAATATAAAAAGCTCTGGTTGTGCACACATATGGGACTACCTGGGGATGTAACTGAAAAACTTCAAGCTTGGAGTAGAGGGGATCAGTCTGCTTTGGCTGAGCTAATACCCATGGTTTATGAAGAATTATGCTGCATTGCTGAAAAGTACCTGCGTAAAGAAAGAGCTGATCACACCATTCAAACATCTGCTTTAGTACACGAGGCATATATAGAGCTGACAGGTCAAAATGAGATAGAGTGTCAAAATCGTAAACACTTTTTTGCTATTGCAGCAAAAGTAATGCGTCGTATACTGGTCGATTATGCAGTAGCAAAGCAAACAGCCAAGCGCGGTGGAAAAGTCTACAAAATAGCTCTTGATGAGATAAACGATTTAGCAGAAAAACAGGAGATAGAGATAATTAGGCTTAATGAAGCTTTAGAAGCTTTAGCAGTTCAAGACCCTAAGAAATGTCAGCTTATAGAACTGCGGTTTTTTGTAGGTCTTAGCATAGAAGAGACAGCAGAACTGATGAACATTTCTGTAGCGTCTGCAAATAGAGAGTGGAGACTAGCCAAAGCTTGGTTGTGTAGGGAAGTAAAAAGATGAAAGCCCCAATGCCAGCCGACAGATGGAAACGAGTCGAAGAGATCTTCTATGCTGTAATAAGCAGTGAAAAAGAGAAATATTCTGAGATTTTGGCACAAGAATGTGGTGATGATGTAGACCTACGCCACGAGATAGAGTCTCTACTTGAGTTTGACACAGAGGCCAACTCTACTAAATTCCTAGATCAACCAATAAATATTAAATATGAAGAGAATGCAGAAGAGGCTCTTGCTCTTGTAGGAAGAGTGTTTGATGAAAAATATCAGATCAACAAACAGCTTGGTCAAGGGGGAACGGCTACAGTCTATCTAGCTACGCATCTTTGGACAAAACGATTAGTTGCTATAAAAGTAATAGCTCACAAGTATCTAGTAGATAACAAAGAAAAGATTCTCGACAGGTTCAAGCAAGAGGCACAATTTGCGGGATCTTTGCGCCATCCTAACATTGTAAATGTAACAGATTTTGGATTTGTGGAAATAGATCATCAGCAAATAGCATATCTGGTCATGGAGTATCTGGATGGGTATACTTTGGGTACTCTTATTAGAGAGAAAGGGAAGTTGACTCTTGCTCTGACTTTAGATATCACAGAGCAGATATGCTTGGCTCTGGCCGAAGCTCACAGCAAAGCAATCATACATCGTGACTTGAAACCGGAAAATATCTGGCTCGAACCAGATAGAAGAGGTGGCTATAACGTAAAAGTGCTAGACTTTGGGCTGGCTACTCTACTTGATACGCTCACTTCTGATCTGGAGAAAGCACCTTCACACAACAAAATTATACAGTTTCCAGTTCCTAAGCAATCATTACCTTCAATAGATTTGCAGTTGTCTAATACAGTGGAGGTTAAACCTTCTGTAACACATAATAATAGTGTGTTAGGAACACCCCGTTATATGTCACCTGAACAGTGCTCAGGTAAAAAACTAGACATAACAACAGATATC
>JAEUQL010000534.1 GCA_016789295.1 Blastocatellia bacterium
TGCAGTCTTGCCTTCATAGAGTGGTTCCACCAGTGGCTGCTGTATGGCTGGTGTGCCATCATATGCAACGGCATCGCTCCAAGATTCAAGATAGTGTGCTTCGTTTATGTGCCATTTGGAGACGGCTGAAGTTTCATCTTCATAAAGACCAAGCCTTACACTCACAGGCACCTTGTCTTTGAGCTTGCGGCCAAAATCGAGGTCGGCTGGAGCGTCGAAAGCTGGATTTCCACCAAGTATCAAGAGTGTGTCTACACTGCCTTGCTCTATCTCTTTGGTCAGCTCTTTCAGAGCATCTAGCATTGGACTAAATTGCTCACTGAAACTGCGCGTGTATTTTACGGTTTCACCTTCATTGCCAAGAACTTTATTCAAAAGATGCACAACAGCGTGTACAGAAGCAGGCTGACGTGATCCAGCAACAATTACACTCTTGCCTTTATTCTTAATGAGATCTTTTGCAACTGCAGCAACCCACTTTCCATAAGGCTGCGCATTGGCAGACTTGAAGAGCTGGTTGGTTATAGGTTGTATATCTTGGCTTGCTAGCTCTGGAGTTCTTAATATCTCTGAAGCAAGAGCAAAAAGATAGTTTTTGATCTCAGACGTCTTTAGCCGCAACCTATGATCGGCAGCCGCACCTGTTACGGAAAATTGGCTCTCAACAACATAGAGTCGGTTCAACTCTGCCTTGTGTTCTGTCACTCTGCGCCGTTTTGAGTAGTGCTTCAGATTTGAAGTAGCCTGGCCTTCCATGCAGAGAAAATCTGAGTCTATGGAGAGCACTACATCTGCTTTGTCAAAAGCATAGTGAGGGCGAAGTGGTTGACCAAAAGCTGCTGCAGAACCAGCAAGCATGTTGTCGTCATTTATTGGCTCATACTCAACCCACTTTGCTTCTGGAAATACCTGAACAAACTGGCTCCGTGTGTCTGCAAGCGAAGCCGAGTTGACTCGTCCACTGAGAACTCGCAGCCCTGCACCTTTCTTGTCTCTCAAACTGGCAAAGTGGCTAGAAGCAAAGTTGGTATAGTCTTGCCAACTCTTCTTTGTTTCACCTTGCAACACCGATTGTGAACGGTCTGGGTCATAGAGTTCTAATATGGAAGCCTGAACAAAAGCATTTGTGGCACCAAGGCTCGACGGATGACCAGGATTGCCTTCCACTTTGGTTGGGCGACCTTCATTCGAGCGCACAAGTAGTCCTGTAGCTTCTGCTCCCAAAGACATCACCGAGGCATAGTAGATTGGAACACCTGGAACAGTCTCTTCATTCAGCTTGGCAAATGGAAGTATCTTGTGAACAGGTCTTCGACAAGCCGTCAAGCCTGCAAGACTCAAAGACGCTCCCATAAGAAACAGGAATTTTCTACGAGAGATGGGATCTAACATCTCTGAGGCAAACTCAGGAAATTCCCTCTCTAGGATTTTTTTGAACTCTGGTTTATCAGCAAGCTGGTCTAAACTTCGCCAGTACTTGCGACCGTTTGGCTCTTCTTCAATCTGTATCTTTTTAGGTATGATCTTCATCGATGACAACCGCCACAGTTAACTGGAGGATTAATCTTGTTGGCTTTTACAAGCTCACGCCCTATCTCAACTGGATCTCTAGGTGGAACCCAGTCAAGCTTTGTTACAAACTCTTTTGGCCTGATGTTTGGAGCAGGATTGCGGTGACAATCCAAACACCAACTCATGTTGAGAGGCTGGACTTGTGCTACTTCTTGCATCTGATCAACACGCCCGTGACAACTCACACAACTGACTCCTGAAGAGACGTGGGCTTTGTGGTTGAAGTATGCAAAGTCCGGTAGCTTGTGTATCTTCACCCATTCCACAGGCTTTCCAGAAGCAAAGCTCTCTCTGACTGGAAGCAGAAGCTTGCTGTCTGTTCTCACTCTCGTGTGGCAGACCATACAAGTCTGTGTTGGAGGGACAGAAGAGACTGCAGACTGCTCAACGCTCGTGTGGCAGAATCTGCAGTCCATGCCCATATCTCCTGCATGAAGCTTGTGGCTGAAAGGAACTGGTTGTTCTGGAGAGTAGCCTACATCTGTAAAACTTGGCTGATGAACCAAGCCTGCTGCGCCTGCTACTCCAGCTCCAGCTAAGGCAAAAAACAACAAACCTATCTTGACTGCTTTGTTAGTCCACTTCGGAAACATATCTTTTCCTTAAAATTGATGTCAGAAAGGAACATCGAAACCTGTTTTTGAGTCTTTAGAAACCTATGTTTTGAGTTTTCTTTCAGATTTTCAGCAGGATCAACCCACCGAACCCTTAGATAATTCAGAAGCCCAGGTCTTGAAAGCCTGATAGCTGGCCATCTTAACATAGTCCCTCAAAACTTTTACACTTATTTTAGAAGTAAAATATTTTGATATTTTACTGTTGTCAAGTAAATGTTACTGCTATACAGTAAGGTTTTGCTTTTACAACCTTCCTAAAAGACCTGCCAGAGTCCGATGGTGAAGAGCAGGTTCACATATAGATTGGGAGTGTTGCAGCACCACAAAATGAGAATAGAGAAAATAGAAAGAAAGAACAGACGCAAAACTTGGAATGAAGTTTTTGATAGACTGTCAGTTAGAAAGAAGTTGATGTTTCTGCACAACTTTTTCTTCCTGATCTTGTCTCTGACACTCTATTCTTTTTTGAAACCTTCGTTCTACGAAATAGTAGATAGATCAACCAGCCGAGAACATACCTTAATAACAGAAGCACTAAAGGTCAACCCATATGCACTGCAAGAAGTAAAAGTAGCTTGGTTAAAATCTCGTCGCGGGAGTGCACAAGAGTTAGGAATTTCTGCCGATATTCAGAACATTATTAAAAATGCTCCTGATCAGATCTTACACAACAACAACGATGAGTATATAATTTTTGAAAAATCTTCTGACACTTGGCAGATAGTAACAATAGATACATCGCATTCAGAAAAGATGATCAGACAGTTCTACATATTGCTCGGTTCAGGACTACTCATAATGTATCTTCTAGTAGTGATCGCTTTTGAGTTGATCATAATTCCCGACTACATATACAAACCAATAACAACCATCTTGGAAGCAGACGCCGCCTTACAGAGGGACGACCGCGACAAAGAGATAATAGCTCAAGATCTAATACCTGGTGATGAGTTTGGGCAGATAATGT
>JAEUQL010000535.1 GCA_016789295.1 Blastocatellia bacterium
TCTAGTTCTACCAAACCAGCCAAGACCACCATTTTCAGAGCGTTCAAAACTAACTCTAAAGAAAGTATGATAAAGCGTGTTAGGGTTCTTGAAATCTACAAGTACTGCTCCTCCATCGCCACCTCGTGAATGTGTCCAGGTATTGTTATTACTTTGCCTGATCATTGTTCCGTTGTCTTGGGTTCCACCAATAACAAAATCAGCATTTGAAGGGTGAATGTCTACATATTGAAATTGGGTAATAGCTAGGTTGGCATTGATATTCTTCCACGAAGTACCTAGATCTTCTGTCAACCAGACACCTCCATCATTTCCTACCACTACACGTCTTGGATTGCTTGGGTCAAATTCTATGGCGTGTACGTCTGCGTGTAGACCTCCTAGATCACTAGCATTCGACCAAGTTGCTCCACCATCTCTGCTCAAATATAGTGGTACACCACCAAAAAAGAGTATATTTGGATCTGTTGGGCTAATTGTTATCTCATTGTCATAGAAACACTGACAGATATTGCCAAAACCTCCTGCTGGCGGGCGGGTAGTTGCTATCCAGTTTGCTCCGCCATCAATCGATTTGAAAAGCCCCTTCAGATCTCCAAAATTCCGGTTTGGCTCTCGTTCTTCTACGGCTGCATAGATGATGTTGGGTGCACTTGGCGCAAGTCCGAAAGAAATTCGCCCCATCATTGTAGTTGGAAAGCCATTGCCTCCGACCAGAGACCAAGTTGCTCCACTGTCTGTTGTTCTGTAGAGTCCTCCAACTTGGTTAGAATTGCCAAAAGAGTTATAAGCTGCAAAGATTATCTGTCGATTTGTAGGGTGCATTTCAATATCGGTCACATCACCCGTTGGAGCACTCAACTGATTCCAAGACCGTCCACTGTCTGTTGATTTGTATACTCCTCTGGGAGAGAGTGTTGTTGCAAGTCCACCATTAACACCAGCCCGACCAAAGGTTACTCCAGCATAAAGTATGTTGGTGTTGTCTGGATCGATTGCAAGGTCAGCTATAGAAACACCTTGAAAGCTCTTTTCTGCAAACTGTGAAAATGTTACTCCTGCATCAGTACTTTTGAGTATTCCTGCACCAAAGTAGTTATCTAATGAAAGGTTACCTTCTCCTGTTCCTATGTAAATAATGTTGGAGTCTTTGGGGTCTATTACTATAGAACCTGTTGCAAGTGATGGTTGGAAATCGGTTAATGGACTCCAACTACTGCCTCCATCGGTAGTCTTCCATACTCCTCCCATTGCTGCACCAATGTAGATAGTATTTGGATTTTTTGGATCGATAGCGGCAGCACTAACACGACCACTGACAGGACCAGACCGGCCATTAGGAAAGAGTTGTCCGTTGGGAATAGAATCTGGGCCGACAGGAATCCAGAAAGTTCCGTCTACTTGTGGGTTGATCTTGCGCTGCGTCATCTCTGGACGGAGTTTTTCTTTAACGTATTTGAGAGCACGAGTACGCATTTCTGGTTCTATGCGCTCGAATGGAAAAGCCCTCTGTCTATAGAACCACTCCTCGCGTGCCAAAAGGTCTTCATAGTGGCTATCTTCGTCTTTTTGTAGCTGCTTTTCATCATTTGCGTTCACTTGCCAAAATGTGGAGACAAGAAGGATGGAGAAAAGAAATAATAGCTTCTTCATAAAATATCACTCTTTAATTATTGATTTTCAAAGTTTTATACTAAGGAAGGAGTCTGGTAGGTGTCAACTAAGTAAAAAAGTATTTCTTAAGAAGAGTTTGATTGTGGGTAACCACAGAGCAAAAATAGAAGCGGGTGGGCTAAACTCCCAAAATAGATAATCGAGCAAAAACTGAGGATAATATGGCAATCTTGATAGCTGAGGATAATGTTGCGCAACGCCACTATCTGCGAGAGCTTTTAGAGAGAGAGTTTCCTGCACATGCCCCCATCATTGAAGCTTGTGATGGAGAAGATAGTGTTGAGCTGACACTAAAACATCGACCTGATCTCTGTATTCTCGATATACAGATGCCAAAAATTTCGGGTGTAAAAGCGGCTCGTGCAATCTGGAGAACTATTCCAACAGCGCGGATAATCTTCTGGACACAGTTTCCACACGAGATCTATATCAACGAAATTCGCAAAATAGTCAAACTGGTGCAGCCACCACCTGCTTATGGTTTTATACATAAAAATAATCCAGAGATCAGGTTCCTGCGCTTTGTAGCTGCTGTTCTGGAAGATGGTGCAGATATGATAGACCCTGCATTTAAGGACTCTTTCAAAAGACCGTTGCTAACAGAATTTGAAGCTGAAGCTCTCTACTATCTGGCTTTGGGTCTTTCTAATTGGGCAATAGCTAGAAAATGCAGTCTATCACAACGTGGTGTCGAAAGTAGGCTTGCTGCACTTTACGAGAAGCTTTTTGTGTCGATTCCAGAAGGGACTGCAAATGAGGCTTATGACAAACTTGCATACAACATGCGCACGAGGGCATTTTTTGAAGCTCTCAGACGAGGTTTAATCAACAGTGATGAGTTGGAGAAGGCTGCAACAGATCTTGAGAGTTGGATTGAGCGCGACCGCAAGAAGTTTCTGCAAGAGCAGAAGCAGAAGTAACTTTCTGTTTCTACTTCTTTTCTTAAATCTTTCATTTACTGTGCAGACTACCGGTCTGTCGGAGACTGGCAGACAGGAAGATGCTGCAATTGAAAAAGCGAAAGTGGATCAGAGAGAGCCTTTGGGCTTTGTCCAAACAAACTTACACCAATGGGGAGCTTTAACACTTTTTCATGGCCTTCCCTCAGACCGTGTCTATGCGATTGTACAAGATCCAGAAGGTCTGCTTTGGTTTGCAACAGAGAGTGGCTTAGCAAAGTACGATGGAAAAAGAGTGCAGAAAATAGTAGCCGAAGGACTACCAACAGGTAAAGTCAATGCATTAGCTGTAGATTGGCAAGGTAGACTTTGGATAGGAACAGAGAATGGAGCTTCTCTCTTCTCTGCAGGTAGTTTCAAAACGATTGATGCAACAAAAGACTATTCCATCTCCTCGATACATATTCCAGCAAAAAAGAGTAGCGGCTATGAAGATAGAGCCACTTTAGAAGAGCAGGCAATATTTTCGTCCAAGCAGGGAACTATATTTTTATGCTCTCTAAACTCCTTAAATGTAGA
>JAEUQL010000536.1 GCA_016789295.1 Blastocatellia bacterium
TAGCTTTATCAATTTCTCCTAACTCCAAATAGCTACTACCAATATTGCCTATGATGGTTCCTTGGCCAATGCTGTCTGTAATCTTTTGTGCAACCTCAAGAGCTTCCAAGTAGCACTCTAGAGATGTTTTATGGTCACTGAGATAGGCATAGATAGTGCCAAGATTGTTGAGTGCAGAAAGTTTGTTATCTGTGTCATAAGTAAGCAGTGCAAGGGCTTGTGTATTATATTCAAGAGCTTGCTGATAAGACTCCGTTTCTATGGAAACGGCTGCAAGATTAGCTAAGCTATTAGCTTGTCCAGCTAGATTATTTGTCTTTTTATAAAATGCTAGAGTTTTTTGAAATGCTTCTAGAGCTTTTTCTTGGTCTCCTAGATAGAGATATATTAGACCTAGCAGATTGGTATCATAAGAAATATATTGTTGATTGCCTATCTCTGTATGTAGCACAAGAGACTCTCTAGTAACTTCAAGTGCTCGTTCAAGCTCTCCCGTCTGCATATAGATCATGGCAAGATTTTCAAAGATAGACGCTTTTGCATAAGGATTTTTGAGCTGCTGCTTCAACTGTAGAGCTTCTTCTAACACCTCCATGGCTTTTTGCGGATCTCCTACAGACCTATATAAACTACTAAGGTTGACAAGGCAGTAGGCTCTACCTTCCGGGCTTTTTGCCAAAGTAAAGTTTTGTAGAGAAGCTTCAAAATGGGCTTTTGATTCAGAGAGATTTCCCATCTGTAAGTATGTTAATGCAAGATTGTGCTCTGATAGCGCGTCCATGTAACGGTTTCCAAGAGCTTGATACAAATTACGAGCACTGCTATACAGATTTACAGCTTGGCGTAAACCTGTATCATCTCCTTGTGTGCTGTACTGTTCTGCATTGCTAAAGAGATGATTAGCTTCTGCATTCTGCTTTTGTGTAGAAGATGGGTTGTTTTGAATCTGTATCAGAACCTGTAAAAGAGACTTCTTTTCTAATGCTTCAATCTGCAGTGTATACTCTCCACTAGAAGTTGCTATCCAAAACAGTTCTGGGTCTAGACTTGATCTGCGACTGTCAAACTTCAGTAGAACTTCTTTATTTGGGCTAAAGAGAGAGATAATAAAATTTCCTTGGGTTTTTCTAGTATTAATCTGTACAAGTCGATCTTTTTGTAACTTGATTTTGAAGAGTCTTTTCTGGCCTTTTTGTAGTGAAATTGTTGTTTTTCTAGCGTTTATAAAAAAAGTAGGCTGTTGACAAAATACTACGGATGAATGAACTAAAAGAGACAAAACTATAACTGTGTAAGAAACTAAGCGTAACATTTTCTACCTTTTACAGTTAAATATTAAACAGAAGTATTATCAACCAGTGTTTCCACAATATGAAATACTTTTGCAAATATTAACACTTTATTAGCCAATTCAAGAAGATCTCGTAAAAGTGAATAACATTTTTTCTGAAAGCTCGCTCTTGCTGCTATAATTTTGTTTTTGCCCTACACAAGAATATAGATTGAGAGAGCTAGAGCTTGATACGGCTATTGCTTGGACTTATCTATCTAGTACTTCTGTTTGGAATGCCTCTTCTGGCAGAAGCGCAAATATATGACTTGACAAGCTACAGATCAAATGGAGGTCTGCCTGACAATCACGTCTACGCTATTTTTCAAGATCATGAAGGTTACATATGGTTTGGAACAGATGAAGGTGTTAGTCGTTATGATGGAAAAAACTACCTCAATATAAATGAAGAGCTTATAGATTCGCCAGTGCGTTGGATCTTTGAAGACAAGTCATTTAACATATGGATTTTAACACGAGGTGGAATTAGTCGTTATGATGGCAAGGCTTTCACACATTATACTAAAAAGAATGGTCTGGCAGATGATGAAGCTCGTGCAGGAATATGCACGCGGGATGGCCACATCTGGATAGGGACAAAGACTGGGCTTTCCAAGTTTAACGGAACTAGTTTTGAGAGTTACAACAGAAATGATGGACGTCCAATACAGGCTGTTTGGAATATGTTCGAGGATCACGAAGGGGTATTATGGTTAGCTCTTCGTGGGGGAGGGCTTCTCAGTTACGATGGCAAAAACTTCAGAGAGTATACAAAAGAGTCTGGGCTACGAACCTTAGATATTTTTTCTATAACAGAAGATAGCAACCATACACTTTGGCTTGCAACTGCAGAAGGGCTGTGCCGTTATGACAAAAAGACCTTCAAACACTTCACCACGGCTGACGGCCTCGCGGACAACAGAGTAAATGCTGTAGTTGTTGATAGACATCAACGTGTATGGTGTAGCACTTTTGGTGGAGGTCTTTCTAGGCTACAAGATGGGCAGTTTGTTAACTTCAATCACTTAAACGGCCTACCAGATAACTACTTAATGGCTTTGACACAAGACTATGAGGGCAATATTTGGGCTGGAACAAGACGTCGAGGTGCTTTCAAGTTTGGTAGTGAGCAGTTCACAAGCTATAGTTTTTCTGGAGGAGATGTTTCAGCTATTACCCAAGCTATGGATGGTACTATATGGCTCTCTTTACCCAACAATGGACTGTACTCTTTAGACAGTCAGGGCCAGACAAGAATTTACACTACTGCAGATGGATTACTTCAGGAAGAGAGCATATGGACTGTCTACTCGGATAGTAAGGATCGTGTATGGGCGGGAGGTGAAAAAGGGATATATTGCTATCAAAAAGGAAATTTTAAAGTTTTTGCACTCAAAGAAATTGCAGCAAAAGTTGGAATTGTAGAACGTATTACAACAATTATAGAAGATTCTGAAGGAAAGATATGGTTTGGGTCGAATTCTGCTAGAAGTGGTGGTGCTCTTGTTTATGATGGAGAAGGTTTTAGGCTCTATTCGTCACAACATGGACTTATCTACAATCAGATAGAAAGCTTTGCTCTTGACCGAAACAAGAACTTGTGGATATGTACCGACAATGGTTTAAGCAAGTTTGATGGAACAGCATTCACAAACTTTATTCCTGGAGATACTTTCCCTGACAAGCGTGCGTTGTGTGCTCACGAAGATGAGTTAGGGCAGCTTTGGGTAGGGACAAGCAACGGACTCTGCAAGCTCACCCAAGATGGCTTCAAAGTGTACGGGTTGAAGGATGGTTTGCCAAGTACCGACATACG
>JAEUQL010000537.1 GCA_016789295.1 Blastocatellia bacterium
AAACTTTCTCTTTTCTTCACCAGGCAATTTTTCAATATCCAATATCTCTTTTATTTTACTTATAGACAACAGTCCACTAAACAACCAAGACCCATCTTCACATTTTTCAATAGGCTTATCTTCTGCCTCATTTGTGTAAGAAATGTCACCAACAATTGCCTCTAAAATATCATGTAAAGTTATTAAACCTTGTACTTCTCCGTACTCATCAACAACTAATGCAATATCTTTTTTACTTTGTTTAAAAGACTCTAAAGCTTTTAAAACAGATATATGCTCAGGTATAAATAAAGGGTGGTGCAAAGAATTTTTTAGATCCAATGGGATTCCAAGTAAAGCTAGATCTAATAACTCTTTTGCGTATACAATTCCAAGCACTCGGCTTACAGTTCTATGAGCAACTGGAAAGTAAGAGTGAGAACTACTCTGTATTGTCTTTTTTATCTTTTCTATAGGATCTTCTATATCAATCCAGACGATGTTGGTTTTTGCAGTCATTACAGAAACAACAGACTGATCAGCTAAAGAGAAGACTTTTTCGATGATCTCTTTTTCACTAGATTCAAATGTTCCAGTCTGAACACCCTGAGATATCATTAAGCTAACTTCTTCTTCTGTAATAGTTTCTTCTTTTATCTTATTTAACCCTAACAACTGAAGAAGTATATCTGCTGAACTACTCAGTATGTAAGCTACAGGAGAAACTAATCTGGTAAGAAAGCGTATTGGTTTTGCTATAAATAAGGCAATAACTTCTGCGTGATTTAAGCCTAAGCGTTTTGGTACAAGCTCACCAATAACTAAGGAGAGGTAGGTAATAAATATAACTACTATGGCTATGCTTATAGTTTCAGCATAAACAGCAATAGAAGGGATTATAGTCAAATAATTTTGCAACTCTTCAGCAATAGTTGCTCCACCAAATGCACCAGCAAGGACTCCCACAAGAGTAATACCTATTTGAATAGATGACAAAAATGAGTTTGGCTCACTTGCCAAATCTAAAGCAATAGAAGCATTCTTATTACCTTTATTAGTCTGTTGCTGTAAATAGATCTTCCGTGCTGATACTATTGCCATCTCACACATGGCAAAAAAACCATTTATTACAACTAAAAACAGAACAAAAATAATTTCAAGTAATACAATTGACATTAAACTACGAGTATACCTTCTATATTTTTCACTTCAGCTCTATCTCCAGCAGGTCACGTGCAGCATCTGTGTTCGGAAAGATCCTACGAGCTTCTTCAAGTAGAGGTCTTATGTCGAGGTAGCGAGGGCTAAAATGGGTAATCAGAAGCCTTTCTACACCTGCCTGCTCAGCAATTGAAGCTGCTTGTGCTGCTGTTGAATGACCACGTAATCTGGCTTCGTCGGCAAGATCTTCTGTATATGTAGCTTCGTGTATAAGCATTGTTGCACCTCTAGAGAGTTCCACAGCATTCATGCAAGGTCTTGTGTCTGTGCAGTAAGCTACTCTCTTACCTTTTCGCTTCTCACCAACAACTTCAGAGCTTTTAATTAATCGCCCATCAGGCAAAGTAATATCACTTCCTAGCTGTAACTGTCTATAGAGTGGACCAGCAGGAATACCCAACTCTTTTGCCCGCTCTAAGTCGAAGCGTCCTGGTTTGTCATCCTCAACTATCAAGTAGCCAAAATCAGTAACGCGATGTTCTAACGGTTTACAAACAACCTTAAAACCATCACTTTTGTAGACCTCACCTTCTTCTACTTCGCTTATCTTTAACTCATAACCAAGCCTTAGATAGGAGAGTTTCATTACCCAAGTAAGAAAGTCCCTAATTCCTCGTGGACCAAATATATGAAGCGGTGTGGTACGATGTTGGAGGCTGAGGGTACCAAGCAGTCCAGGCAATCCATAAATATGATCACCGTGCATGTGTGTAACAAAAACTGCTTCTAATTGGCCAAAACGTAGCGGTGACCGAAGCAGCCGATACTGTGTACCTTCGCCACAATCGAAAAGTAGCCATGCACCATTGATAAATACTGTTACAGATGAGACATTACGTTCCTTTGTGGGTGTCCCAGAACTTGTTCCAAGCGGTACAATCTTCACTTAATTAAACTCCTCTTCTTCTACCCACTTTGCTGCACGTTCCACAGCTTTTAACCACTTCTTGTAGCCCGCCTCTCTAATCTTTTGCTCTCTGACAGGCTTAAAATGGGCAGATGTTGTAGTAGTAAGTTCTGTAAGCTGTGACATATCCCAGAAGTTTGTGGCAATTCCTGCTAAGAATCCTGCCCCTGCAACAGTGCTCTCAATAATCTTGGGACGAACGACGTCTACTCCAAGGATATCGGCTTGCATCTGTAAGAGAAGATCGTTTACTGCTGCACCACCATCAACACGAAGTTCAGAAATCTTGTACCCAGTGTCTGACTTTAAAGCTTCTAAAAGATCTCTAGTTTGATAAGCAATAGATTCTAGTGTAGCTCTAACAATATGTGCCCTAGTAGTACCACGTGTTATTCCAATAATAGTTCCTCTAGCATATTGATCCCAGTAAGGAGAGCCAAGTCCAACAAAAGCTGGAACAAAATAGACCCCTCCAGAATCCTCTACAGAAGCGGCCAATGCTGTTGTCTCATCTGCAGAATCTATGATTTTGAGACCATCTCTAAGCCAACCAACAGCAGCACCCGCAATAAAGACCGATCCTTCTAATGCATAACAAACAGGCTTTCCTTCCAACTGCCAAGCCACAGTCGTTAGTAATCTATTTTTCGAGTGTACTATCTCTTGTCCAGTGTTAAGAAGAACAAAACAGCCTGTACCATAAGTATTTTTTGCTGTTGCAGGGCTGTAACAGCCTTGTCCAAATAGAGCGGCTTGTTGATCACCTGCTAGGCCAGCAATTGCAATCTCATCACCAAACAGAGTCGTTTTCCCTATTACTCCACTTGATGGAACAATTTCAGGAAGAATGCTACGAGGGATATCAAACAATGACAGAAGTTGATCATCCCAATCGAGTGTTTTTATATTGTAGAGAAGGGTTCGGCTTGCATTTGATGGGTCACTGACGTGAAGCCTTCCGCCTGAAAGTTGCCATATAAGCCAAGAATCTACAGTTCCAACTGCAAGCTGTCCTGCTGCAGCCATTTCACGTGCT
>JAEUQL010000538.1 GCA_016789295.1 Blastocatellia bacterium
GACTAAACAGGTATGACAGAAATAGTGAGACATTTTCAGCTTTACGTCACGATCCAAACAACTCAAATAGTATAAGTAGTGATAATTTACGTGGGATCTGTGAAGACCAGAAAGGAACAATATGGATTGGTACAAAAGATGAAGGGTTGACATTGTATGACAGAAAGACTCAAACCTTTACAAGACTGCGTCACAATCCTAATGATCCTAGCACTATCAGTAGTAACTTTATTCGTGAAATCTACCAGGATAGTCAAGGTATATTGTGGGTTGGAACAGACAACGGATTAAATAAGTATAATTATGAGACAAATAGCTTTACAGTCTTTCGTAACCTTCCAAATATATCTAACAGTATAAGTAATAATGATATACGTGTAATTTATGAAGATCGCAGCAATACACTGTGGATTGGCACGCGCAACGGACTGAATAGGTATAACAGAAACGACTCAACGTTTACTGTCTTTCAACCTAATAGTAGCGATTCCAGCAGCATCAGAGGTGATGTAATATTTTCGATCTATGAAGACCATACAGGAATTCTATGGGTTGGAACAAATGGTGGTGGCGTTAACAAATATGATCCCAGGGTACAAAGGTTTACTACCATAAAAAGTAGCCCTGTATATTCGATCTATCAAGATAGCCAAGGTTCGATCTGGGTTGGTACAGATGGCAGAGGTTTGAACAAGTACAACTCTCAGGGTGAGCTTTTAGCTACTTTTCGCCACAATCCAAAGAATGCAAATAGCATCAGCAGTGATGTTGTCCATTCTGTTTATGAAGATCCATCAGGGATCTTTTGGATTGCTACTTTAGACGGGCTAAACAGGTACGACCCCAAAAAGCAGACGTTTACAACTTTTCGTCACGATCCAAAAGATTCTAACACTATCAGTAACAATATAGTACAGATAATATGTTCAGATAGTGATAACATATTGTGGATTGGTACAGAGAGGGGAGGGTTAAACAGGTACGATAGTAGAAAGCAGACTTTCAAAGCTTTTCGCAAAAACTCAAATCCTGATCCAAACAGCTTAAAAGGTGACAATGTACGTGCAATTGCTATAGATGATAATAATAAGATGATATGGATCGGTACAGATGAGGGAGGGTTGAGTAGATTTGATCCCAAAACAGAGACTTTTACTACATTTCTTCACGACCCAAACAACCCAAACAGCATCACTAGTAACTTTGTTTTTTCAATCTGTATAGATAGCAAAGGTATTTTGTGGATTGGAACCAATGCTGGCCTCAATAGATTTGATCCCAAAACAGAGACTTTCAAAAATTTTGCCGAACTTAGCAATGAGACTATATATGGAGTTTTAGATGATGGTCAAGTAGAACTTTGGCTAAGTAGCAACAGAGGTATTTATAGATTCAATTCAGAGACAGAGACTTTGAAAAATTATGATGTGAGCGATGGCTTACAAAGTAATGAATTTAATGGGTTTGCTTACTATAAAAGTTGTCAAGGAGAGATGTTTTTTGGTGGTATAAATGGTTTCAATAGATTTTTTCCAGAAAAGATTAAAGATAATAATTTTGTTCCTTCTATTGTTATTACAAAGTTTAAGATATTTGACCGGGTAACTAACAGGTTTTTGTTAGCATCTGGTCTGGGTGAAACGCAACCTTTAACACTCTCCTACAAAGAAAACTTCTTCTCGTTTGAATTTGCTGCTCTTAACTTTACCAATTCACAGAAAAACCAGTACATGTATAAGCTAGAAGGTATAGATAGTGATTGGGTAAAGAATGGTACACAGCGTTATGCTCAATATACAAGTCTGCCACCAGGAGAATACATCTTCAGAGTGAAAGGTTCTAACAATGATGGTCTCTGGAATGAACAGGGAATTGCTCTAAAAATTACAATTACACCTCCAGTTTGGCGAACTTGGTGGGCATATTCTTTATACTTTCTAACTTTTGTAGGACTATCTTACAGGGCTTATCGCTACAGGCTAGAAACTCTGGAAAGACGTCTGCAGCTTGAAAGAGCTGAAGAAGTTGGAAAGAAGAACCAAGAGTTGGAAGCAAAAAATCAGGAACTTGCTGCACAGAAAGAGAAATTGGTAGAAAAAAACAAAGAGTTGATAGAGTCACATCAACGTGCCGACCGTATATTTTCAGCACTTGCAGAAGCTTTACCTGGTACTGTACTTGATAGCAAATATAGACTAGAAGAAAAGATAGGTACTGGTGGCTTTGGGGCTGTTTTTTCTGCTACACATCTATCAATGAAACGCCAAGTAGCTGTAAAAGTCTTCAAGCCGGTTGCTGGTAATGATTCGGCTGATGCTCTAAACCGATTTCAGATGGAAGCTGTTTCAGCTTCACGCATCAATAGCCCCAATGCAGTTGCAATACTGGATTCAGGAATCTCTACTGAAGGAATAGCCTATCTAGTAATGGAACTGCTGCAAGGTCATACTTTAAATAGAGAACTGCAACTCAGAAAGAGGGTTTCTCTAAAACGAGCTGCACAGATACTTCTTCCTATATGTAGCGTGCTTTCGAAAGCTCACTCTTTAGGAATCGTGCATCGTGATATCAAACCTGACAATATATTCCTACACAGAGACGGTGAAGGTGAAGTTGTGAAACTGGTAGATTTTGGCATAGCCAAACTGACAGAGAATATGGATATCAGCAGCTTTCAAAACTTAACCGCGACAGGAGTAATTATTGGTACGCCTGCCTACATGGCTCCAGAACGTTTTGAAGGTGGGGCTTATGATACGAGTTCCGATGTTTATAGTCTTGGACTTGTGCTTTATGAGATGTTGGCTGGGTGTTCACCCTTTCAAGGCAGCTTCAAAGATATCTTTGGTCTTCTACATGCCCATCTTAGTTTTCCACCAAGACCGATCAGGGAGTTCAACACTGAGATTAGTCCGGAAGTAGAAGCTGTAGTGATGAGGGCTATTGCTAAAAATCCGAGCGAAAGACCTTCAGTAGAGGTTTTGGCAGAGAGTTTTCTTCAAGCTACTGGACTAAATATTGAACAGCTTAACATTCATGAATCCCAAACTGTAGTTACAGGTGATCTGCATTACAGCTCTTCTCCAAATTCTACAACTATGACAGACCTTCAATTGGTTGTCAGAAA
>JAEUQL010000539.1 GCA_016789295.1 Blastocatellia bacterium
ACAGTAGTAGTGAAGCTCCTATCATTGTTATCGGAGAAGCGTGTGTCTTAAATAGGGTCTCTTTCCAATCGACTATAACGTGTGGTTGTTGAAAGATATGATAAAAACCTACAGTGATAGTTATAGCGTTGAGTACTAGGTATACTGCTACTAGGAGAACCGCAAGCCCTATGGCTTCCTTAAAACCTTTTAGAAATATTGAGGCCAGAAATAGTAGTAGTAATACAGTGACTGCTACTCGATGATTTTCAAGCCAGTGTGGAACAAAAGGGTTTTCAATAATGTGTGCAGTAGCATCTGCAGCAGAGAGTGTTATTGTGATAATAAAATCTGTTGCAGCAAATCCTAGCAGACATAGCACAAGAGTTTTCCCGCGCCATTTTGGTAGAAGGTCTTCAAGCATCGAGATACTACCTTCGCCGTTTGGACTTTCTGCTGCAACACGCCTGTAGATGGGAAGTGCACCAAAGAGTGTAAGTAGCACCAGGATAAATGTGGCTATTGGTGAGAGTGCTCCTGCAGCGAGAAAAGCTATGCCGGGCTGGTAGCCAAGAGTTGAGAAGTAGTCTACTCCTGTTAAACACATAACTTGCCACCAAGCAGATTGGTGGTGTGTCTGTTCTGTTGGTTTCTTTGTTGTTTCTTTAGCCCCTTCGAAAAACCAGAGCTTGAAACGTTTCTTTAATTTGGTTTGTGCGGTAACCACTTTACTTACCTTTCTGAATGTGTGCTCAAAACTAGCGTGAGCATAGACGAAAAGACATTATAGTTTCTGGACGGAAAAAAGACAAAAACGGACACGGGTATAGATCCTTCAGCTTGGTTTGTGGCTAAATATCTCTATTCTAAAAGTTGTAAAACTCCTAGTAAAATTAAGGTATAAAAAGATGAAACAGCTATCTATTCTTATTTTTTTAATACTGATTTTTTCTACAAAAGCTTTCTCTCAGATCAATTCATTACCTCCAGACTCTCTAGACGCTCCAATAATGCAAGAGATATTTCAAACAACAAAAAATCTTCAGCAGAGATATCAGGCTTTAGAAATGAAGGAACGAGTGGCATTTCGACTAGCCGCAGTAGTACCATCTCGTGAACTAAGAGCTAATCAAAATCTAGACTTTCGTCAATATGCAGACTATCAAGTTTTAGTTCAAGATGGACAACTGGTAGAGAGAAAACTTTTAGAAACACACAACAACCGCCATTTCGGGATGGCAAATCTGGTCAAACAGATAGATATATTTGCTATTCAGGAGACTATTCCAAGCTTTGCTAGTTTACAAACAGCCGCACTATTTTTTATTAATCGTGAAAATGTTAGTGGCTATAAAGAATTGGAAAGAGAAGATATAGACCATCATCGTGCAATAAAGTTCGAGATCCGTTTTCATCAAGACAAAATAGCTATTTATGACTGTGAGCTTTGGATAGATGAAAAGAGTCGTGAGCCACTGCGTGCAAAGGTAAGGTTTGGAGACATAGATAGATACCAGAATGTAACTTTGCTGATAAACTACAAGCATGATAAGAGTTTACAACTTTCTGCCATTGAACAGGAGATATCTTGTGCTACCTTTGAACGTGGTCTTCCAATAAGGCTTGAGCATACAGTAACTTACTCGGATCTGAAGTTTACAGCAAAATAGCCCTACTACTCTGCAAAAATGTTGGTTAGCTTGCAGGAGAAGTCAGGAAGTAAAGATGTAGTCAGCGTCTCTTCTAGAGTGAAGATAGTTGACCGATTAAATTCTGGAGTAGCAAAAACTTCAACAGTCTTTTCATCAGGGTCGATAATCCAGTACTGCTCAACTCCATGCTTGCTGTAGAGGTAGCGTTTGACATCTCTGTCTCTTTTCTGGTTCTCTGTACCTGGTGAAAGTATCTCAACAACAAGTTCTGGAGCACCTTCTAGACGTTCTCTTGCTGCAATCTGAGAGTATCTTTCATTAGAAACATAAACTAAATCTGGAATTACACCAGTGAAGTTACTGAAAATTACTCCTGGAACTGTAAAAACTTTCCCTATCGGATTTTTTTGAAGGTAGTTCCAAAGAGTAGCAAATAGATTCCCCATTATTCTTTGATGTGTAAGTCCTGGTGCACGAGACACAAAAATCTCTCCTTCAATAAGTTCATATCTATTACCATCTTCTGGCATAGCGTCCAAAACATCTACAGTCAAAATAGGGTGTATATTGGCTACCATAACGGCTCCCAAACTTAAAAAATGGCAGATTGCTTGCTGCTACAAAAGATCTTCCTTGCCTTCCGGCTTTCGTGATTGAAGATGGAGGTTTACTGTATCGATTAGATGGTCTATAACAGGTTTTACAAAATAAGCTACTATCCCCATCTCTTCACACATTACCCGCCAAGTTGCACGGTCTGACCCGGTCACAACAATTACAGGTAGGGCAGGAGACTGTTTGCGCAATATCTCAAGAAATTTTACTCCTGACTGATCGGGTAGATCTAGATCGAGTATGACTAACCTTGGAGGTTCTTTTTCTAACCTCTCTAATCCTTTTTGAAAGGTAGCCTCAGCAGCTACTTTATAGCCTTCAATGGATAAGATTTCCTGATATAGATCTGCTGTATCGTGATGATCTTCTAAAATCAATATGTCTATATTACTAGTCATTCTTCTTGTGATACTTTGCAAGTAGAAATTCAACAACACGATTTGTAGAGTCTAGTGCTGCTCTTGCTGCTCCATATATAATATCTTCTTCTTCACAGATACAGCATCCAGTCAATGACAATCGTTTGCCTTCAATATATATATCAACCATGGCAACTATCAGTATATCGTTGAGAAATTCTGGTTTCATCTGTGCTACTTTTCTCACATACATATCCACAGGTGCAGGAATTGCTTTTCTTATAGCTTCAAGCGTAGCTACTGCAACAACTTCAAGCTTTTTGTCTTCATGATTTTCACACTGCCAAATTCCTATATATAGATTGTCCTGAAAGCGTAGCTTTACTGTAGCACCTAAGAAACCACTCTCATCAACAAAAACTTTTGCATCTACTAGTTTTAGTCTTCTACCTTGTCTCATATAGCTGTTTTGAGTAACGATCTTTGCTGTTTTAACAAACAAATTTTATAGCCGAACTCTA
>JAEUQL010000053.1 GCA_016789295.1 Blastocatellia bacterium
GTATAGCAGCAGCAAAGCCTTCCTTTCTGAAGGAAAAGGAATCACTTGTTCTCTACGCCCTACAAAAAGCTTGAATATTACTGTTTCTAATCGTGATCTAAAGAAAGTTTGAGAAAACTCTTTTTGAAGTGATCTTGGTATAATCACACTTTCAGACCCTAGTATTGTCTCTATGTATCTATCATTTGTTTTTATTACCAAAGCATCTTTAGGATTAGTCTTAAAATCAGATTGATCTAACTCCAAATCAACTTGTGTTTTTTCAAAAATCTGGCTATTAGTTAGCATAAGGTTAGCCATATCTTCTGATTTAATGGATAGTTTTAAGATTTTTGGTACTTGCAAATCTATGTCATTTTGATCAAATTTCATCTCCAAAGAAGTTCCCAGCTTAGCTTCCTGAATCCTTTCTGTTATCTTTCGGGCTTGAGTTTCTAGTTCCTTTACAAAATTTCTAGGAGTTACTTTTTTTAAGTCTATATCTGTGTCCAGAGAAATAGATCTTCTCAACTGTTTGATCAAACTGTAGAAAGCATAAGCTGCCCAGGTTTTTCCTGTGCCATTTGGCCCGATGAAGATAGTCAATGGTTTAATATCTATTGTTGCATTTTTAATTTTTGCTAAATTTTTAATACGAAGTTTCATTACCGCCTCTAGTAATGTATCAATAGAGCGAAAATTGTACCACCATGTGGTAAAACTCTAAACTTAATGGTGTAATTTGACTGTAGGAGAGAAGCTGTGCAGAACAGCTTCTCTTTCAAGCTATTTGAGGATGCCGTCGATAGTAGCAACGGCTATGGGATGGTATGTTGGTCGAGCTTTTACATAGATAGCCTTTGCACGCTCTTTGCCCTCTGGGGTTTTGGCCAGTTCTTCGTAAATAGGTCTGATGAGAAGCCTTCTACCCATAGATGTGAGATACTGTTCAAGGCGTGGATAGGCAGGTTCATAGTTATTGCGTACTGCAATTATGAGCCAATCACTTGTAAGTACAGCATTCTCTGATTGAGTGAGTTTGTAAGTTTTGTCTAGTTCTTCGAGTTTTTGACGCTCTATCTGTTTTGGAAGAGAACGAAGGAAATGGACACGTTCTGCATTCGACCAGTTATCAAAAGGTAAGTCCTTGGCTGCAATGTCTGATTTAGCCCACTTGGTGGCTACTTCTTCGGCTTTTTTCATCACATCTGATTCAACTTTTGGTGCGCTGACAGGTACGCCAGGTTTATAGAGCCATTCTTTAACAGGGACTTGAGAAGCTTTTGCTTTGTCTGTATCGAGAAGGTTTTTTGTTAGGTATTCTTCAAATTCTCCTGTAGTCAAGCTCTTGAAAGAGTAATGATCGAAGTAGCCTTTGAGGAATTTATCAAAAGATTCACGACCAAAAGTAGTTTCAAGGTGGCGCAGAAACAGCGAGCCTTTTTCATAAGGAACGCCCGTACTACCTTCTTCTGGGTCGCGGCCATTTAGGTCTATGTGAAGAATCTCATCGCGGTCTTCCATCTTGGCCATTTCGTCGTCGAGTCGCTTTCTTCCTTCAAGAGCTTCCATATCAGCTCTCTGTTTACCATAAACCTCTTCTTGAATACGATTCTCGACGTAAGATGTAAATCCTTCGTTTAGCCAGAAATCGCGCCAAGTGGCGTTGGTTACAAGGTTACCAGACCAAGAGTGAGCAAGCTCATGTGCAATTACAGAAACCAAACTCTTGTCACCGGCTACTAGTGCAGGAGAGACAAAAGTCAGGCGTGGATTCTCCATTCCTCCATATGGAAAACTTGGTGGAAGGATAAGCACATCGTACTGCTCCCATCTGTACTTGCCGTAGAGTTTTTCAGCCGCTGCTATCATCTTTTCTGTATCTTCAAACTCTTTTGCAGCCTTTTCTACAATAACCGGCTCTGCATAGACACCAGAACGTTCACCAATTGGACGATAGACTAAATCACCAACTGCTAGAGCTACTAGGTAAGGAGCTATAGGTTGATTCATTTCAAATGTGTAAGTACCAGTTCTTTCGGCTTTGTGGTCATTTTTGGCACTCATTATTGCAAGAAGATCTTTAGGAGTTCTAACAGTGGCTTTATAGGTAATACGAATACCTGGTGAGTCTTGAATAGGAATCCAGCTTCTTGCATGAATTGACTGAGATTGGGTAAAGAGGAAAGGGTACTTTTTGCCTGCTGTCTGTGGTGGATCTAACCACTGCAGAGCTGTTGCGTTTTCTCCTGTCGAGTAGTAGACCTTTGCTTGCTGTGTGTCATCTTTTAATGTGATGGTAAGAGAGGCACCAAGTACAGGGTCTTCTTTCCCAAGTTCAAACTTGGTTTCTGTAAAACTACTTCCATCTGAAGATACTTCAACTTTTTCTATCTTCAGACCACGTGTATCTACAACCAAGGGTTTGGTTTTGTCTATTCTTTCAATATGAAGGATGGCACTACCTTTGATAGCTTTCTGCTCAAAGAGTACATCCCAATCGAATTCCATATGTTTTACCCTAACAGACTGAGGGGTTGCATAGGAATGGATGTCTTTTTTCTCTTCTTCTTTATTTGAAGTCTCTGCTCTCTTTTCATCAGGCTTCTGTGTGTCTGAGTTACACGCTAAAGAGAACAGGCATAGCAGTGTAAAAAAAATAGTAATTAAATTTGGACGCATAAATTCACCTTCTAATGTAGCTTAGCTGTGGACTATTTTTGCGAGATTATCATACTTTGTGGTGACAATGGCAGATAATGGATCTCATTTTGAGAAAAACCTGCTTTGGTAAACATCTCTTGATATTGCACAAAAGTATAAGCATCACCGCTCGCTGTTGAAGCGAGCATCACAAAGGCAAAGGCTGCTGTTGGTGGTGGAGTTACTCTGTCTTCATTGGGTACAAATTCAATAGTCAAGACTTTACCTTCGGACTTAAGAGCAGTAGCCACTTTCTTTAGAAAGTTTATACAGGTTTCCTGATCGAAGTGATGAAGAAAATTTGGAAGCAGAATAATGTCATAATCTTTGCCAAGATCTACTTCAAAAGCATTTCCCGCAATAGTTGTGTAGCATGTAGTTACCCCAAAACGCTCTGCATTCTCACAAGCTACTTGCAGTACGCTAGCCCAATCAAGAGCTACTACTTCAGCATTTGCATTTTGCCGGGCAAGTGTAATTCCATAGATGCCGTGTCCTGCTGCTACATCGAGGACTTTAATCTTCTGGGTTAAATATTGAGGAAATAAGTGTTTTAACTTTTCTAGCATCTGTTTTGCAACAGGAACCATCATTGGGAGCATTGCTTTTGCAAACTTTATCCAGATAGGATTTTCTGGTGCTACCGTCCCGCCATCTTTTATAATGCTGGTTCCAGTTTTGACAGTAGTAGCTATATCACTGAATGAATCTGAAAGCATTGGAGAGAGAATAAAGTCTGTTACATTTCCAAGATAAGCGGGCGAATGTTTGTTGAGAAAAACGGCAGAGTCTGGAGTGAGATCATACTTGTCACCGCTTTTCGTTAGAAAGCCTATTATCACAAGATAGTCGCAAAGTATTCTGATACCACGCTCTGTAGCACTACATCTATGAGCAATCTCTGTGACTGTGTGATTACCTTCTGCAATAGAGGTAAAAAGTTCAAGTTCTACAGCACCTTTTATAGCTGCACTTTTCTGGTAAGCTGTCGCAGTTTCGAAGAAGAGTTGAGGGGATGGTTGGAGTTGATCCATAACTTTGTATCCTTCCTGTTTCAAAATTTTTTGTCTATCTGTAATATCTCTCTTCCAAGATAGAACAAAAAAGTCCAAGTAAAGAGGTTAAACAGATGAAACCGGCCATTATTGTACACGGTGGGTGTGGAACACCTCCACCAGGTGAAGAACCTTTGCGCAGTGAAGCATGTGAAAGAGGAGTAGAAAAGGGTTGGGAGATTCTCAAGCGTGGAGGCTCTGCACTGGATGCAGCAGAAGCGGCTGTGGTGGAGCTTGAAGACGAGCCACTTTTGAACGCTGGAACAGGAAGCTACATTCAAGCCGACGGTGTAATTAGAATGGATGCAAGTATAATGACAAGTGATAGAAAAGCTGGAGCTATTGCACAGGTTCCAGGACTAAAAAATCCTATTAAACTTGCGCGTTATATTCTTGAACAAGAATCACATATAATGCTTTCTGGTTCGGAGGCTCTTCAACTGGGGCTTAAGCTAGGACTCGAACAGGCAATAGTTGCTACTGATGCAAAGATTGCTTACTGGAAAGAGCATCTGAATGAGCATAATCGTAAGCTCGATTATGCTGCAATGGCTGTGGATTGGAAGCAGGAAAATGAGAATCCAAAGCTTGGTACTGTTGGGTGTGTGGCACTTGATAGTAGTGGAAAGTTGGCTGTAGCAACTTCAACAGGTGGAACAGGTCAGTGTTATCCAGGACGTATAGGTGACACTCCAATAATTGGTGCAGGAACTTATTGTACAAAGATGGTAGGGTGTTCAATGACTGGGGTTGGTGAACGGATTATGGTACTACTATCAGCAAAGCGGCTCTGTGATCTAGTTGGTGACGGCAATAGTCTTGAAACTGCTGCTAGCAGAGTCATGGAAGAGATAAAAGCGATAAAAATCTATTACTAAGGAGACTAAATAATGAATCGATACCGTTCTATAGTGCTACTTTTGCTTTGTGCTGTCTTGGTGACAGTCGTTGCTTGTGGTAGTGAAGAAGACACTACACCCAGACCTCCACTAGCAGAAAAGTCTGTCTATGATTTTGTTTTGAAAGACATAGATGGAAACGATGTAAAAATGGAGCAGTATCAAGGAAAGGTGCTTATGGTGGTCAATGTTGCTAGCGAATGCGGCTACACTCCACAATATGCAGGACTGCAAAACGTCTATGCAAAGTACAAAGACCAAGGATTTTATGTATTGGGTTTTCCTGCAAATAACTTTGGTGCGCAAGAGCCTGGATCCAACGAAGAGATCAAAACTTTTTGTAATGCAAAGTACAAAGTTACTTTTCCAATGTTCTCAAAGATATCTGTAAAAGGTGCAGATAAGCATCCTTTCTATAGGTTTTTGACAGAAAAAACTACTGATCCAGAGTTTTCGGGAGAGATCAAATGGAACTTTAACAAGTTTCTGATTGATAAAAATGGCAAGGTAATAGCTAGATTCGATTCTGGCACTGAACCAGAAAGCAGTGACATTACTTCGAATATCGAGAAAGCTTTGAAATCATAGTAATTTTGTAGACCACTATCCAAGAGTGGTCTACCATTTTCAGCTACTTATACTTAATAAATCTGAAGTCACCAGTAGATAATCCCATAAGTCCTAGCAAAGAAATGGCAAGTGCTAAAAGAAGCGTTGCTATTGCAGTAAAGATTACTGATTTTAGTAAGAGTTTAGAAGTTTGTGTCCACAAAGTTACTCTATAGTCTGTTTTTGTAGATAACAAAACAGCATTATCTAGAGCTTGTTCCATACTGTGACTATTTGCTTGAAAAGCTTTCCTGTAAAAGAGTCCAACAGCTATGAACATATTGAAGTTAAACAGGAAGAAGAGAGTAGGGGTGATGAAGACTAAGCTGTACAACACTGAAACAAAACCATATTTTTGAGCTTTTTCTAAAAAAGTACTCAAGTAGAAGCTACTATATCTACCCCAAAAAAGAGTCTGAATTAGATATAAGTATATAAGAAAACCGAATATAGAAAGCCAAAGATTTTGTATGTTTATCTGTTGAGAGATAAGATAGAAGTTTTTAACTAACTCTTCGGCTCTCCTCAATGCTGCATCTTTGGAGAGTTTTTCGCTTATAATTACTTCTGGAAGTAGTGTAAAAACAGAGCAAGATCGCGCTAAAGAACGTTTGAAGGTCAACTGTTTTATCAAAGAGTCTTTTATAGCTAGCAGAGTAGTGAAGATAGTTGGTCTGATATAAGTTTTAAGGTCTTGAAAGGTTAGTGGCTCCACTTTTACTTCAGTTGTTTTGATGAGTCTATTGACTAACACAGAGTAGAGAGCACTGATAAAGGCATTACTAAAGAATATTCCCAGAAAAGATATAGGAAAGATTGCAGGGTGTATTAGTGGTAAGGAAAGAAAAATAAGTAATAATGGTACATGAAACTTCAGAGATGTATAGACAAGGGCAGGTCTAAGTGCTGTAGAAAAGTTCTGAGCCTGTTTTAGAAGTGCTGGAAACCCTTCAAAGTTTATTTTCATGCCAAGAGCAAACGATAGTGCATTACTCGGCCTAGCTTCTGGTTTTTTAGCCAAAGTAGACATTATTAATTGACTAATAGGTTTTGGAATATTGGGACTTTTTTCAGATATGTCGGTAGGTAGTTCTTGAATATGCTTTTGCAGTAGAGAATGAGTACTTCCTGAGAAAGGTGTTTCCCCGGTTAGCATCTGATAGACAATAATTCCAATGCTATATATGTCGGATTGTGGGCTAACACTCTGTCCAGCGCACTGCTCAGGAGACATGTATAAAGGTGTGCCTACTATCATACCAGCTCTTGTGAGTAACTGTAGACTGTTGTTAGCCTCACTGTCTTTAGAGAGCTTTAATGTTTGTTGTTGTGAAAACTCTTCCGAAGATGAGTCATCTTCTATCTCAACATAGTCATTTTCAGTGCTATTTTCTATATCTTCGTTTAATAGCTTCTTTTCTGGGTCATAGATCTTAGCCAAGCCGAAGTCGAGTACTTTGACATTAAAGCCTTCTCTTCTATTAGATTCGAGCCATATATTTTCTGGTTTCAGGTCACGATGGATAATTGCTTTACTATGAGCCTCTGCAACAGCTAGGCATATTTGTTCTGTTATGTCTATTACAAGGTCTAAAGGGAGCTTTTGGTGTCTTTTAATAAATGTGCCAAGGCTAAGACCGTTTAGGTATTCCATAACTAGATATGCAACTTCTCTATTTTTAAGCTGTGTAAAGCCAAAGTCAGTCACATTTACTATGTTTGGATGTCTCAAAGCTCCTGCAGCTTGGGCTTCTTGCTGAAATCTTTTGACAAACTCCAGGTTGGTCATAAACTTTGGAGAGATAATCTTTATAGCTACTTTTCTTCTCGTTCCCAGATGAAGAGCCAGGTAGACATATCCCATACCTCCTTGGCCTAGACGTGTTTCAATGCTGTACTTAGAATCTAGAACTTCTCCTTCAAGGGCTATATCTTCTTCTGGTCTGGGTTCGAGAAGTTTGACAGGAGAGTCAAGAAAAGAACCTGCTTCTTGGTCTGACTTTAGAAGAGACTCTATTTCGTTTCTGACTGTGCGGTCTAAAGAGAGTTTTGAAAGAAGTTCACTTCTTTCTTGTGGTGGGGTTTCCAACAGCTTGTGAAATATAGACTCTATCTCTTTCCAGTCATGCTGGTTCATCTAAATCACCTTTTGGCTCGCTTTGCATTATCTCTCGATACAGCCAAGCTTTTGCCATTCGCCAGTCACGTTTTGCTGTAGCTAATGATATACCAAGAGTTTCGGCAACCTCTTCAAGAGAGATTCCTGTAAAGAACCTGAGTTCTATAATATCAATCTTTCTTGCGTCAATTTCTGCCAGTTTGGTAAGATCCTGGTCTAGAAGAAGCAGATCTATATTTGGTGGTTCATAAGCTTTCAGGTCTTCACTTAGAGAGACCTTATATCTAGCCCCACCCCGTTTCTCTGCTTTCTTATCACGGGCATAGTTTATAAGAATTCGCCGCATTATCTTTGCAGCGATAGCAAAAAAGTGCTGCCGGTTCTGCCATTGCACATACTTTTGCTCTACTAATTTAAGATAGGCTTCATTAACTAGTGCTGTTGTTTGAATAGTATGATTTGGATTTTCGTGCTTGAGGTAGCGTTGGGCTATTTTGTGAAGGTTGTCATAAACTAGTGGAATCAGTTCTTCAAGTGCAGCTTTGTTGCCCTGACTCCATTTGAGTAGTATCTCGGTTATCTGGCTCATTTCGTCCATAAGTGTCTACTTTCAGAAGCCACAAGAGGATCGAACAAATTGCATTTTTGCTTGCTTACGCAGAGACGCGCAATAGCAAATTGTAACCTAGCTAAATAAAACATGGTAGCTAGCCTGGGCAAGAAAGCTATACAGAAGTTATATATAACTGATTCTTGTAGCTATTAGTACATGGCTACTTTTTACAGCGAAAGACAAATGCAGGTGGCACATTGAGAAGAGCCATGGAAGAGACCACGCTTTTAAAGCCTGTCTTTGTATTTATCTTACCTACACTCTCTGCTAAAAATGCCGCATGAAGATACTGATAAGCAACAAACTCACCGCCAGGGCGAAGTGAGGTATAAGATTTTTCAATTATTTTTATCCTCAAGTCTGGGCTAAACAGAGTAAAAGGGAGGCTTGAAATGATGTAATCTACCTGTTCTATCCCTCGCTTCTTCATGTGTATGTCTATATTTTCTGCACTATCGTGGATAACATTGATTGTTGGAAAGCGGCGGCGCAGTATGGAGACCATATTTTCGTTGGTCTCGAAAGCAAAGAACTTGGTTTGTGAGCCAAGCCTGCTCATTATCTCTTTGGTTACCGAGCCTGTTCCAGGTCCAAACTCAACCACTACTTTGGCTTTTTTAAGGTCCAGATTTGCAACCATCTTTTCTGATAGGAAACGCGAGCTTGGGAGTACTTGACCTATCTCTCCTGGACTTTTAAGAAGTGATTTGACAAAAAGGAATCTTTCATTTGAAAGTCTTTTGATATTTAAACGGAGTGAATTTCGCAACCTCTGCATATTTTAGTTAATAGCCACAAGATAGAGTGATGAGCTTTACTACATTTTGGGCTAGTTATAACAGGTTTCTTAGATTTAGACAAGGTTGAACATAACAAACTTCTTGTAAGTTATGATCATTTTTACACCAAATCAACTGCTACCTATTTCTGGAAGATGTTTTAAGAGAAGAGTTAATCAATAAAAGACTTGACATAATCATGTCCACATTGACAACAGTTACCATACCAACCATCACAGGCAGGTTTGCCGCATTCATTGCATTCAGTATCGAGCCTTCTGCTTTCACAGCATAGGCATATAGTATCGAAGTTACTGCTAGGATTGTTTGTATGGTATGGTTCGGTGAAACTATTATCTCTGTTGTGCATATTGTCTCCTTGCCGAGAAGTAATTTTCTGCTCAGACTACCAAGCACATGTAACTTGTTGATTAAATTAAAGTAAAAGTTTTGTAACCGATAAATATGTCTTCACACCTAACACAATGCTTATGTAAAGGTTTGATAAAAAACTGTCTTTATTGTGCAGGGACTGGTTTTTTTCAAGAGAGCGACAGGTCTAGGATCGATACTATTATCAAACAGACACGAGTTATCTGCTGTCCGTCTTGTGGCATACAGAATAGGATCTATGATGCAGTCCTCAACGAAGATCCTTCTGAACAGGCTCTCGTTCTCTGTTACACTTGCAGATTACCACTTTTTAGCAAGGGTGTAGGATTTCAACTGAAACGGGCAAAGAAGTTATAATCCTACTTTTTTGATTACTTCGGCTATCTCTTCTGCAGAATCTGGTCTTTCTGATGGACTTTTGGCAAGCATCCGCATTACAAGTTCTGCAAGAGTATCCTCAATATTGGCAAAAGTCTTGATATGGACAGGGGTTTTATGGCCGTGGCACAGGAGTAGTTCGTATATAGTCCCATCAAATGGAGGAATCCCTGCTAGCATTTCATAAAATACTACTCCTAGCGAATATATATCAGAACGGTGATCGAGTTGCCCTCCAGTGATCTGTTCTGGTGAGATATAGAGTGGGGTTCCAAGAGCTGAATTTGAGTCGGTAATACGTGCGTGGTCTGGAGTATTTGCCAGAATTGCTATGCCAAAATCAAGAACTTTAACCTGATCCGTTTTTTCTACTGTGTCTATCAAAAAGATGTTGTTGGTCTTCAGGTCTCTATGAATAACCCCTTGTTTGTGCGAAGCTTCAATACCAAGACAGGTCTGATACATTATGTTAAGAGCACGCTTTAGAGGTATTATTGGAGTCTTTTCTAGTTCTATGTCCAGTGAACTTCCTGACAGTAGTTCCATAGATATATAGGCTTGGCCATTTGGAATTATGCCATATTCATATGTTCTTATAACATTTGGATGTATAATGCGTGTTGCAGCAGCAGCTTCACGGGCAAAGCGACGCATTGCACTCTCATCGGAGATATATTCTGCTCTGAGAAGCTTTATTGCTACGTCACAGTCGTACTTAAGGTCGTGCGCTTTGTAGACAATTCCCATGCCACCACTTCCAATCTGACTGATTATCTTGTATCTGCCATTAGTCATTTCTGTTAGGTGGTCTTCTGCAGAGAGTGGATTGAGCCGAATAGTCTCTCTTTCTTTGTTCAGCTCTTTATTGAGCTGTGCCATCATATCAACGCGTTCAAGAAGCTTTTTGGCACGAACTGCAACTTCACGAATATTGAAAGGTTTTGTCCAGTAGTCTTCGACTCCTATTTCAAGTAGTGCAGCTCTGACTTCAGGATCATCAGTTGTGGTAAGAAAGACAAAAGGGATGTGTTTGGTGTGAGGCGATCTCTTTACTTGAAGAAACATGCCAAGACCATCAAGCTCTGGCATATGCCAATCAGAGATAATGATACTTGGCTTTAAATCGATAACCTTTTGAAGCCCTTCTTGACCGTTCTCTGCTGTAATTACATCACAATCGAGCTTCTTAAAGGCTATACTGAGCATTTCAAGAATGAGTTTGTCATCATCAACTATCAAAATGGAATGTCTATTCATATTTTGGTTTAGTGTAGTTGAACCTACAATAGTTTATCCTTACCAGATTCGTAATTTATTACTATAAAAGCTTAACTACTTCTGCTGCTTTTGAGGTGTCTGTTCTTTCTCTTCATAAAGGCTGGACATATCTCCTTCTGTTAGAGCCTTTCTTTCATCTGGTTTCGGGTTACTTTCTTGTGAAGGATTTTTCTTGTTCTCTTCAATAGTGCCTTTAGAAGCTGTTTTAGTCATTTTTCCAAAGGCACTTATTAGATCTATTGGCAAAGGAAAGACTATGGTTGTATTTTTTTCTACACCGATTTCTGTCAGAGTTTGTAGATAGCGAAGTTGTATAGCGGTTGGTTCTTTTGCAATATTTTCTGCAGCTTCCAACAGCATATGTGATGCTTGAAGCTCTCCCTGAGCATGTATAAACTTTGCTCTCTTTTCACGCTCTGCTTCAGCCTGTTTTGACATAGCACGTTGTAACTCTTGAGGTAGATCGACAGTCTTTACTTCAACCATACTCACTTTTATTCCCCAAGGGTCAGTATGTTTGTCGAGTATGCTCTGAAGGCGATCATTTAACTGCTCACGATTTGCAAGTAAGTCATCAAGCTCATACTCTCCAAGAACAGAACGCAGTGTAGTTTGAGCAAGTTGAGATGTTGCATAGAGGTAGTTTTCTACTTCAACAACAGCCTTTATTGCATTGATTACACGAAAATAGACTACAGCATTGACACTTACTGTAACATTATCTCTAGTGATAACGTCTTGAGGTGGAACATCCAAGACCACAGTACGAAGTGAGACTCGCACCATACGGTCAAAAGGAGCAAAAACAAATATTAAGCCAGGCCCTTTAGATGTTTCTAGGAGTCTACCAAGTCTAAAGACTACTCCACGCTCATACTCTGCCAGAACTTTTATTGATGAAAGTAGATAGAATGCTATAGCAAACAGCAAAAGTATGGGTGGTATAAAGAGTTCCATAAATAACCTCGTTTCAATTTGACTTTTTCTCTCTGTTCTCTGTTAGCAGGTTTGAAATTTGACTACCAATCATCTTTTCTGGTGTCAGTGTTGTCACTTCGAGTTTGAGTCCACGGACAGCAGTAACTCTAACCTGTTCTCCCCGTTCTATTCTAACAGGAGACCAAGCGTCCCAAAGTTCCCCGCGAACATATATCTTTCCTTCGGGTTCAAGTACAGTTTCTGCTCGTCCTTCAAGACCGACCATGCCATCTTCACCTGTGACTACTGGACTTTTTCTAGATCGGTTGAGCATAAAAATAACAAAGCCAAATAGACACAGAAGTGGAAGCCCAACAGCCACCAGCATTGGCAAGCTTGCCCAACTCAGCCCAAAGATAAATGCTAGTCCAACTATTAAGACTATGGCTCCCGCAATTCCAAAGATTCCAAAACCAGCGGCCTTAGCTTCAAGGATGAAGAGTAGAAATGAGATCAGTATCATCAAGATACCTACAAACTCTATTGACTGCATGGGTAAGACCTTTAGTAAATTTTAACTTTAAGTATACAGCCTAACTCTCTACTTTTCTTTGACATCCTCCCCGTTTTGAAAAAAGGAACTCTCAGTTGAGAAGGTTCGCCTTTCAATTGAGGCTAACGCCAAGCCTCCAGGTGCAGAATTCGCCTGCAAGAGATCGATTCCTCTTGCCAGAATAGTTCTTGCAGCATTATGGTCACGATTTAGCACCAATTCACAGGCATTTATGCCATCGTACAGATAGTGGTACTTTCTCACCACATTGGCTGCAGTTCTGTGATGTATTATGTGGAGCAATGTCCAATGCCAGTTTACCAGTTTACGAGCTTCCACCGCTTTATAATCAAGCATACCAAACAACATTGCCCAACTTACATCACTGATACTTTTAGACAGATGGC
>JAEUQL010000540.1 GCA_016789295.1 Blastocatellia bacterium
AAAATCTTAGAGCTATGTTTTACCACACTTTGTGCTGAAGAACACCATCGCAGTATCTACTCAAGGCCACAAGTGTAGAAACTTTATGGCCTTGAGTAACACCTATATTAGCTTTGAAACTTCCCCCCACTTGCCTGAAAAAAGAAACTTATCTATGGTCTTGCGGCTGCGAGGTGACTTTTCACGATTTTGCAGTGCCTCAGAAGCCGAGTCAATCTCTCCAAGATAACCCAAAGCTATTGCTGCAACAGGATCGTGCGTCTCAGGAATAGAATAGACTTCCCGTGTTTTATCAAGATAGAAGCCACCCATCTGGTGCATATGGATACCCATCTCTGTTGCTTGGGTAACCATATTTCCAATAGCTAATCCTACATCGTGATAAGAATGCCTGTTGGGTGAACCATTACGATCAAAATGGAGTTTGGCTACAGATATCATCAAAACTGGAGCAGTGCTTGCCCATTCTCGATTGCCTTCAACTATGCAGTCAAGCATCTTTGCATATTCTTCTAGATCATCTTTCGTAGCAACAATGAAACTCCAAGGTTGTTCATTAAAGCACGAAGAAGCCCAACGAGCCGCTTCTATCAAACTTAGTAGCTTCTCTCTTTCTATAAGCTTTTCAGAAAAAATAACTGTGCTCCAGCGCTTGCGCACAACATCAGCTACTGGATAACTGGTTTCAGCAAATTTTTCCACCGTTTTCTATCTCCTTTGAATCTTTTCACTTCAAAATAGTTATAAGTTTTATAAGTTATACAACCATCTTGGCTGGTTATGTTAGCTATTTAGCCTAACTCTAATAAGTATAAGTACTTCTATCCATTTGCTCTACGCCATGTATCCAAATTGCTGCGAGCTAACTTGTTTTTTGGATTAGTACAAAAAGCCTGTATACTTTTTCCAAAATTTCTCAAAGGTAGGATTTTTGATGAGAAAGACAACAGCCGTTCTAGTTTTAATATTTCTTTTTCTGTTTTCACATTCGTCTACAGCTATTCAAACAGCAACGAGTTTTCAAACAGTCTTCATACGTGCTGGACAGTTTTTTGATAGTGAAAAAGGACTATTTTTCTCAAACCGTGACATTATTGTCAAAGGCAATGTTATAGAAGTTGTTGGTGAAAATCTACCTATTCCAGAAGGCGCACAGGTCATAGACCTAAAACAGTCCACAGTAATACCAGGTCTCATAGATGCACATACTCACTTACTTTATCTTGAAAATCCTAGTGGTACCTTGTCATCTGAAAACATCAAAGCACTAACTATTGAAGGAACACCTTTACGTGCTTTAAGAGGCTCATCTCGTGCCCGCACATTTTTGATGGCGGGTATTACTACAGTTCGAGATCTAGGCAATTCGGGTCGTTTTGGTGATGTAGCTCTACGCACAGCAATAGATGAAGGAACTGTAGACGGCCCTCGGATGTATGTTTCTGGCCCTGGCCTTAGCTCAGAAGGAGGACAGTTTCCAGGACTACAATTTAACTACCGTGCCATTGCTGAAGAAGAGTATAGAGTTGTTCGTGGAGCAACAGATGCGTCAATAGCCGTTAGAGAAAATGCAACTTATGGTGCAAATCTGATTAAGATCTATTCAAACAACACTCCTAATCGCACCTTACTTTCGCTAGAAGAGATGAAGGCTATTGTTCAGGAAGCACACCTGCTAGGAATGAAAGTAGCAGCACACGCAACTAGTGACCTTGCTGTTTTGCGTGCTGTAGAAGCTGGAGTGGATTCCATAGAACACGGCTATGAGATATCCGACACAACCCTAAAACTTATGAAAGAGAAAGGAACAGTCCTTGTTCCAACTGATGGAGATGTAAAAATCTTGAAAAGATATTTTGAAAAAGCAAAAATAATCCCAGTGCCTACAGAACAAGATATTCTGAAATTCTCTTCTCCCTCACACTCACGAATTCAAAGAGCAATTAAAGCAGGCGTAACAATAGTGGCAGGTTCAGATATGTATATAGATCTAGATATGCCTCAAGGTGAGGCTGCTAAAAGAGTACTTTTTGCTTATCGTGAAGCAGGGATGGAAATACCGCATATTTTACAAAGTGCCACAATAAATGCAGCAAGGTTGATAGGAGAGCAAAAGTTAGGAATGATCAAGCCGGGTTCTTTCGCAGACATAGTTGCAGTGGAAGGTAATCTGGCTGAAGATTTTAATAAAATAGAAAAAGTTAAGTTTGTAATGAAAAATGGCACTATCTACCTACGTAACCAATAAATATCCATTGTTAGTAAGGCGTTAGAGCTGCTTTTTATAACAATTCCTGACATCTATTTCTACCATTTTTTGAAGATAAAAAAGACTGCTGCAATTATCAGCAGAAAGCCTACTGCATAGTTCCATTTGAACTCTTCTTTAAGGTAGAAAACCGAAAATAGACAAAAGACCACAAAGGTGATCACTTCCTGAATGGTCTTCAGTTGTGCAGCAGTAAACTGGCCGTGTCCATACCTGTTGGCAGGTACTTGTAGGCAATATTCAGCAAGCGCAATAAACCAGCTAACAGCTATAGCTTTCCATATTGGAGTCGATTTGTACTTGAGATGTCCATACCAAGCAAACGTCATAAATATATTTGAAAATATGAGCAGAATTACAGTTCTCATTTAGTTTTTATATAACCTTTTGTAAGCCTATTCTTACACTCCAAACCTTTATCAAATTCTGTAATATTTGACAAAGTAGTTTCTGCGATTGCTTCTAAGGCTTCCTGTGTGAAGAAGCCTTGGTGGCCTGTAATTACCACATTTGGAAAAGTGAGCAACCGTGTAAATAGGTCATCTTGAATAATTTTGTTAGAAAGATCCTCAAAGAAGAGATCAGCCTCTTCTTCATAAACATCCAATCCCAGGTACCCTATTTTTCCAGACTTGAGACCTCGTATCACCGCCTCTGTATCGACTAGTGCTCCACGACTTGTATTGATAAGCATCGCATTTGTCTTCATCTTCTCTATCGACTCATCACTAATCATATGATAAGTTTCTGGCATTAGTGGACAATGAAGAGTCACTTACCCATGGCTTAAGCCGTGGGCTTGTTGGGTCAAACCGACAGGCACGCCCGTGACCATGACTAAGTTTTTTGAG
>JAEUQL010000541.1 GCA_016789295.1 Blastocatellia bacterium
TAGAGTACCTCGCAAAACCTCCACCAACGTGATCATAGATTCCACCCCGTGCCATACCATCAAGAGTTGTCTCAAGCATATGTAGTGCAACATCGTCTCCTGTGCGTGCAAAGGTATGAAGAAGAAAATTTAAGTTCATAGGTTGTGGAAATTTTGGAGCACGTCCAAAACCACCATAACGAGGCTCGAAGTTACGCGAAATGTTACTGTAGGCTTTGTGTAAAATCTCTACTGAAAGTATCTCCTGAGAAATAGGAAAATTGCTGAGGCTCCGTATCTCTGAAACTAACTCTTTTCCAAGATTTAGTAACTGCTCTCTCTTATTTTTATAGGCATCAGCCACAGCCAATAGAAGTCTAGGAAATCCTGGTATGTTATATCGATCTACAGGCGGGAAATATGTGCCTCCATGAAAAGGTAGTCCATCAGGTGTCATAAACACTGTCATTGGCCAACCACCATGTCCTGTCAGCATCTGAACTGCGTTCATGTAGATTTGATCGATATCTGGACGTTCTTCTCTGTCAACTTTAATACAAACAAAATGCTTGTTCATTACCTCGGCTATCTCTTCACTTTCAAATGACTCACGTTCCATCACATGACACCAATGACAAGCAGAATAGCCTACCGAAAGCAGTACAGGCTTATCTTCAGCCCTTGCTTTTTCAAAAGCTTCTGGACACCACGCATACCAATCTACAGGATTGTGTGCGTGCTGAAGTAGATAAGGGCTGGTTTCGTTGATAAGCTTGTTTGTATGTTTATGCTCTTTCACAAATCTTTTTCCTTCCTACTGCTCTTTATACAGATATTCACTCAAAACAGATCTAGCCTTAAAAATCTTGTCGAGAATCTTAGAACGACAGTAGATCTGGAGAAAGAGAAAGAAGCGGTTAACTACCGATAATAGAATTGGTCAATACAACACGTGCTATGTGTAGATAGGAGATTGATATAGATAAGAGTTGAATTTCAAGAAAAGACTGCCGAAGAAAATAGTACAGCCAAAATGAGCCAGAGGTTACCCTGCACTAGTGGGAAGCTTCTAATAAGTACTAGCTATTCCCTCCTACCTGCAGCTTTGACAGAAACGGCTTTACCACTGTCTATAAGATTAAATTCTGGAGTTTTTTCAACAATTTCTACTCCTTGCCTCTTCTTCTTCCTTAAAAGCTCTCCAACATCATCAAGTAACGAGTAAACTACTGGAGTTACTATCAAAGTTAGAAGGAGTGAAAGTGTCTGTCCTCCAATTACTACTATTGCAATTGCTCTTCTTTCCTCAGAGCCAGGCCCCGCACCAACTGCTAGAGGAAGCATTCCTGCAACAAGTGCTAATGTGGTCATCAGTATTGGCCTCAGACGGTCTCTGTTTCCTTGCATAATAGCTGCAAGCTTCTCCATTCCACCTTCGCGCAGCTTGTTCATATGGTCTATCTGTAAGATAGAGTTCTTTTTCACTACCCCAAAAAGTACGAGTATTCCAAGAGCAGAAAAGAGGTTGAGTGTATTTCCTGTTGCCCAAAGTGAAAGTAGTGCAAAAGGAACTGAGAGTGGAAGTGATAGTAGAATTGTAAATGGATGGACAAGACTCTCATACTGCGAAGCTAGTATCATATACATAAAGACTACTGAAAGAAGAAATGCCCATAGAAACTCATTGAATGTTCTTTCAAGCTCTCTAGCACGTCCAACTACTGTAGTGGTGTAACCTTTTGGAAGATTCATCTCTGCAACTGCATCTCGTAGTGCTTGAAGGCTATCTGCAAGAGCATAACCTGGAGCTGTTGCTCCACGTAAACTCACCTGCCTCTGTCTATCTAGCCTATCGATTCTCGAAGCAGTTTTTACAGTTTTTAACTTAACAAAATTATCGAGCCTGACCAGTTTTCCATCTCGTGCAGGTACAAAGAGGCGTGAAACCTTACTTGGATCGTTTCTATCACCCTCTATTAGCCGTAGTTGTACATCATAATCTTCATTTACACTTGGGTCGTGAAAGCGTGAAACCTCTTGATCACCACCAACCATTATGCGAAGTGCAGAGGATAGATCATTAAGATCAACTCCTAGATCTGCAGCCCTTGCTCTATCAATTTCTATCTGTGTTTCTGGTTTGTCAAGCCTCAATGTAATATCAGCATCGACTATACAACCTAACTGCTGAGTTTTCTTTCTCAACTGCTCAGCATAGCTTGCTAAAGCTACAATGTCTGGACCTCTTAGTACAAAGTCTATCTCGAAAAATCCACCACCAATATTGAAAGCATTACCACCTCTAACACCACAACGAAAGTCAGTAAACTTTTTAAGTCTTTTGCGTACCTCTTGCATCATCTCTCTTTGAGAAAAATTGCCACGAAAAGCATCACCTGGCTTTCCTTGCAGAGTCGCTTGCCAAAGTCTACTCAACGAAAATGTTCTCTTCTCTATTGGAGTTATGCGCACATAGATAAAGCTCTGGTTGACTCCACTAAAAAAACCTCCTCCTGCAGTTGCAAGAATGAGTTCAACACCTGGAGTTGCTCTTAGCTCTTTTTCTATCTCGTGTAGTGCCTGATTTGTAGCACCAAGACTCATTCCTTCTGGCCCGCTTATCAGAACATCAAATTCAGATTCATCAACATCCGTAGGAAGATATTCTTGTTTGACAAGCCTGTAGAGAGGAACTGAAGTAAATATGATGATTATGGCAAGTAAGCTAACAATGAATCGATGTCGCATAGCAAGTGCAAGTATCCAACTATAGCTGCTATCGATCAGTCTATAAAAACCTCTTCTCGAATTTGCTTGTGACTCACTTTCGTGTAGATCTTCTTTGCGTAGTAGCCGCGCACTCATCATTGGAGTCAATGAGAAAGAAACAAAAAGACTTACCATTATTGCTACTGCTGCAGTTATACCAAACTGAAAGAGAAAGCGTCCTGATATGCTCGACATAAAAGAGACAGGAACAAAAATAACTACAAGGCTCAAAGTAGTAGCCAAGACTGCAAGCCCTATCTCTTTTGTTGCTTCTTTTGCAGCATCAAAAGGAGTTCGCTTCTTCTCTTCAACAAAACGGAAGATATTTTCAAGAACTACAATAGCGTCATCAATGACTATTCCTACCAT
>JAEUQL010000542.1 GCA_016789295.1 Blastocatellia bacterium
TTCTGTACTGGATTCCAAGTAAACTCAACCTTGTTGTTTCTGTCTCTCTGCATAAGTATCTGGTCAGTGCTTACAGGAAATCTGAGCCTTGGTGCAGAAGGGAGTTCTACCATCTTTATCTTGTTATCAACAATATCTGCCCTTTGTTGTGAGCTAAGAGTTTCCATTCCTTGTTGACTAACAACTTCTACTTTCCCTTTGTTGACTACAACTGTATCTTTACTTCCTTGATTTACAGTGAGCCTAGTGTCTACTTCTTCCTGCATTATTGTCTTGGCATTTGAAAGATAAACTATGTGAGTACTACTATTCTGCTGTGTTGTGACAGTAACGGTTCCGTTTTCGAGTCTGTTTTCGATCTTACGGTCTATATTTGCTCCTGAGTCTCCTTTGAAAATTATAGTTGCACCACTGCGAATACTAAATTCAGTGCCGTCTGGATATTTTATTCGGGCAACAGCCTCTGGATTTGTGTGAATGGTGTCTCCTGGAGAAATAGTCGTATTTTTGGTAGCTACTTCAATAGCGTTTGTTGTAGCACGCTTGACAGTGACGTTACCTTTTATTTCCAGAAAGTAAGCGGAGCTAGAAGGTTGTGTTGGGGTAAACTCTGAGTTTATTAAGTAGTTTCTGACAACTATAAAGAGTATAAATGCTATCAAAGGGATGCCAAGTATACCAAAGATGAGCCTGCGAATAGTCTTTTTCTGTATAACTATCCATTCAATGCTTATCCTGCTTCTTTTCAGATGTGTGGGCATCTTCGTACTTTTTCTATAGGTGTAGAGACTATTGTAGAACCTTCATAAAACAGTAACCCTTTTATGATAGAGGTTCTGGCTGGCCTAAATAATAGCCTTTTCGGAATTAGTTTACTACGAATAAATCAAGAGCATAATCAATCTTTTTGTCTCAGTCAAAACTTTGTAGCTTCTGTTTTAGTAGTTGATGTGGGTAAGTAACTGCTTACACTCAACTATTAGGTGGTAAGTTAAGCAGAGAGGAGAGAAATTTATTCCACTTTTCTTAAGAAATTACGCTGTTGAAGGAATTTTCATTGGAAATAAAGTACTCATTTTGATAATACGTAACTTCTAAAAGAGGAACAAAGAGCTGTCAGAAAGAAAGTTTTTGTCCTATCAGCTTTATAATAGTTTCAAAAATATCTGTTTCAAGTTTGTCACATATCCATAGCTCATCTTTATAATCAAACCGCCAGCCTCCTTTTGGTTCAGCTAACCAAAGCTGCTGTGAGGCTAATTGTCTGTTAACTATATAAATGGTGCCGTCTTCAAACTCGACTTGCAGTTTACCATCAGAAAGAGATATGTCTAGTTGGTCTAAACCCAAAAGATCAAGTTTTGTATAGAGGCTTTTAAGTGTATCGTCAGTAATTCTTAAAAAAAGGCTGTTTTCCATAATTATCTTGCGGGTTGAAGTTGATCTATTAGCTAGTTAGCACTACAAAGTTACCAGACCATTACAACACTTTTAAGGGTAGCCTGTTTAAGAGATGAGCACAAGTAGAGATCTGTATAAAGGCACAATTTTAATAGTTGACGACAACCCAAATAATCTGCAACTCCTTTCAAAAATGTTGATAGAAAAAAACTATAGACTGAGACTGGCAGGAAGTGGGCTTCATGCTTTAGCTTCTGTAAATGCTTCACCGCCAGATCTTATCATGCTTGATATAAATATGCCTGTTATTGATGGCTATGAGGTCTGCCAACGGCTAAAAGCAGAGACTAGGACGTCTGCTATTCCTATTATCTTTATCAGTGCGCTTGATGAAGCAGTAGATAAAGTAAAAGCTTTTCAGTTTGGGGCGTCTGATTACATAACAAAGCCTTTTCAAGTAGAAGAAGTACTGGCAAGAATTGAAAATCAACTCAAGATCTCCAGGCTACAACGTGATCTTGAAAATAAAAATGCAGAGCTTCAAAGAAAGAATGAAGAACTTATTCGTTCACAAAACGAGTTGAGACATTCTTATAACGAGGTCAAGTCTATATTTTCTACACTTTCTGATCTTCTACCTGGCTCTGTTCTTGGTGGAAAGTATAGACTTGATAGTAAGATTGACGCTGGTGGATATGGGGTTATATACAAGGCAACGCATCTGGATCTCTATAAGACAGTCGCTGTAAAGATCTTTCGGCCTAGAGTAGGCAATACCTCATCTCTGGATCTGGAAAGGTTTCAGATAGAAGGGATAGCCGCTTGCCGAATAAATCATCCAAATGCAGTCAATATACTTGATGCTGGAATTTCAGAAAACAACATCCCTTACCTTGTAATGGAGTTTTTGCAAGGGCAAACTTTAGCCGATGAACTTGAATTAACCTCGAAGATTGAGCTTGGTAGGACTTTGAATTTGATACTTCAAGTTTGTGGAGCTTTGGTTGCTGCTCATTCTGCGGGAATAATCCATAGAGATATAAAGCCTGAGAATATATTTCTCCACAATACTACTGAAGGAGAGTTAGTAAAGGTTGTAGATTTCGGGATAGCAAAGCTACAAGCTGACATATCTGGACTAAGTAGGAAGTTTGTGACTGATGAGACTGATATAGTCGGAACTGCAAACTACGTTTCACCTGAAAGGCTTACAGGTAAACCTTACGATGGACGTAGTGATGTTTATAGTCTTGGAATTATGTTTTATGAAATGCTTTCGGGCCGCTTGCCGTTCTATTCAGAAACTGGGGATAAGATGGAAGTTGCAATGATGCACGTAACCAGGATGCCAGAACCTCTTTCTAAGGTGGCTCCAGAAGTACCGTTTGATGTTTCACATATTGTAATGAAGACACTAGCAAAAGATCCAATATTAAGACCAACTGCAAAGGAGCTAGAGGAAGAGCTTAATCTTTATACTAAAAGAGAAGGGAAATGACGGCTAAAAGAGAGCTAGTAAAGAATGATAGCTAAGAGGAAGGAGAGAGAAGAGGAAGAAGAATCCGGCGACAACCTAGTTTCCCACGCTTCTGCAAGCGCAGTATAATCGGCTCGAGAGGGCTTAACTTCCGTGTTCGGGAAGGGAACGGGTGTGACCCCTCTGATATGGTCGCCGGAAAGCTAAAGAGTGAGAGCA
>JAEUQL010000543.1 GCA_016789295.1 Blastocatellia bacterium
GATCCTTCTATCTTCACAGTTCCTATTATGAATGCTCCCACTATAAAGTCTATAACATAGAGAAAGATAGGTAGAGCCAAGAACAGAAACAGCTTTCTATTTCTATAAAATTTTTGTCTTATCCCTTTAATCACTTCTTAACCTCATAAATAGTAGAGATAATCTAATTTTAAGACATAAACTAGGCTTATCAAATGTTTGGATTCTTATTTTTTGTAACAGACAATTGGTAGCAGTTTAGTTTAGTCTATTCGAAAACAGAAGGTTGGTTTATAGAGATTTTCCTATTTAACGGCAAATATCAGCAATCTTTATCTTGCAAGCTACTATTAATTGATCTTAAATGTATAGCTTGATGTCCGTAGTCGCAAACTTTATCAATATACAAAAGAAGATAGCATCTGCAGCCGCTCGCTCAGGACGTAGTTCTGAAGAGGTACGATTGGTAGCAGTAACGAAAACGGTTCCTGCTAAAACGGTTAGTGAAGCCATAGGAGCCGGAATTCAAGACATAGGAGAGAATCGGGTTCAAGAAGCATCAGAAAAGTTTGGACTCCTTCCTCCAGTACGAACACATCTGATTGGCCATCTTCAGGCTAACAAAGCGCGTCGTGCGGTTGAACTTTTTGACTGGATTCACTCTATCGACAGCTTCAAACTTGCCGAAAGAGTAGACAAGATTGCATCCGAGTTAGGTAAAAGACCCTCGGTGCTGATTCAAGTAGATATAGGCAAAGAGTCTACAAAGACCGGAATTGACGAAAAAGAAGTCGTCAAGTTTGCACAGTTTTTGGTAAGCTGCAAGAACTTGGCTCTGTGTGGTCTGATGACTATTCCGCCTTATTTTGAAAATAGTGAAGATGTACGTCCGTTTTTTAAAAGGCTCAATGAGCTACTTGCGGAAGTAAATTCCGCGTGTAATCTTGCAACACCATTAACAGAACTCTCGATGGGGATGAGTCACGATTTTGAAATAGCCATTGAAGAAGGGGCTACAATGGTAAGAATAGGAACCGCCCTGTTTGGTTCGAGATAGTAGTAGTTGTATAGAACCTTGACTTGATGCTCTGCCTGATGCTGTGGTAGATTAGCGTTTTCGATATACCCCAATTCAGGAAATCACTATAAATAAATGTTTGAGGTGAATATTTAATGTCAGGGCATAGTAAATGGCACACGATTAAACACAAGAAAGGTGCACTCGACGCCAAGCGTGGAAAGATCTTTACCAAACTGATCAAAGAGATCACTATTGCAGCTCGCAGTGGGGGCGGGGATCTAAATGGCAATGCAAGACTGAGAAAAGCTGTCTCCGATGCGAAAGCTCAGAACATGCCAAACGATACTATCGACCGCGCAATCAAAAGAGGTACAGGCGAGCTTGGTGGCGATGTTCTTGAAGAGATCACCTATGAAGGATATGGCCCAGGCGGTGTAGCAATTATGCTTGATGCCACTACAGACAACAGAAACCGGACTGTTGGTGAACTGAGACACCTATTTTCTAAAAATGGTGGCAACCTTGGTGAGTCTGGCTGCGTAGGATGGATATTTGAAAAGAAAGGCTCAATCCTACTTGAAAAAGGTGCAAAGTCTGAAGAAGAGCTTTTTGAGCTTGCAGTTGGTGCTGGAGCAGAAGACCTGAAAGACGATGGAGAGGCTTGGATAGTCTATTCTAAACCAGAAGATTTTGATGCAGTGCTTGAAGCAATAAAAAGTGAAGGTCTCACACCACTGTCTGCTGAAATAGAGCGTGTGCCTCAGAATACTGTACGTCTTGAAGGCAAAGACGCTCAACAGATGTTGAAGCTCTACGAAGCTCTCGAAGACCACGATGATGTGCAGAAAGTAGCAGCAAATTTTGATATGGACGACGCCGAATACGAAAAAGCAATGTAACAAAAGCTTTTGGCTCTGTTCAGATAAGTTTTTAGACTGGTGAGTGTAAACATTCACACTCCAGTTGAGCTAGACTCGAAGTTATTCTACTTTGAGTCTTACTTTGGTCAATTTTGTTCAATCTCACAAAATTAGATTAAGATGATGCAAACCTCTTCCTTAAAAAGACGTGGAGCTGAGCTTGGCAGTGGCTTTCAGGCTGCAATAAATAGCACCAATACAGCCTATGCCAAGACTCAAAGAGCTTATATAACACGTAAAGCTATCCCCGGAAAATATTTGACCCGCAGAGGTCAACAGAGAAAAGGTTTGGGTATCGCTAATCTAGATAATGCCCAGTTTAGGTTAGAGCGGCTTAGCTCATCCCAACTCATAGAGCTTTCACGTTCAAGTGATAGATCGCTCAACCGTGAATTTGTACCAGAATCTAAAGCCGAACCGGACTATGGTGGTGCTATTGCCCCGACAGGCCGAGCGATAGTTTATGACGCAAAGACTACGCAAAGAGACAGACTCGACCTTGATAATCTTCACCCACACCAGATCTTCTTCCTAGAACAGATGGCCGCTATTGGTGCGGTGTCTGGATTTCTTGTCGAATTTGCCTCTTTCAGAAAAGTCTTTTTTTTACCTATTCAGATTGTGACGTTCTATCTCTCTTCTCAAAAACGCAAAAGTATTCCTTTTCGCTTTTGTGAAGAGTCTCTTGTTGTAGTTGAAGCTGGAAAAGGAATGCTCATCTTTGACTACTTGACTGCAATAGAGAAACAAGAACAGCTTTACAGTAAAGACTATTCTGGGTTTAAGATGGCTAGCTAAAAGCTACTCTCCCAGCAACAACTAAACAATATGCAAACTGCAATCGTCGGTACAGGTAGAATGGGAAGACCGATGGCTGAAAGAGTTCTATCTGCTGGCTATCAGCTCACGGTCTACAACAGGACTGCAGAACGTACCCAAGCTCTAAAAGCTATGGGTGCGGCTGTTGCCGACTCTATCGAAAGCTTAGTCGCCTCATCAGAAGTTATAATACTGATGCTGACCGACGCAAAAGCTATAGAAGAGACCCTTTTTAACTACTTACCCAACGTAACCAATAAAACTTTTATCCAGATGGGGACAATAGCCCCTTCTGAAAGTCTCTCTTTTAAGAAAAGATTAGAATCTGTAGGAGGAGAATATTTAGAAGCC
>JAEUQL010000544.1 GCA_016789295.1 Blastocatellia bacterium
ACACCAACTGCCTCAACTGCTCTGTTGTCAAGAGAGTAGTTGGTCAGTGTTGCTTCTGCTGCTAATGCAATCGCTTCTATACTAGCCACTTTTAAGTTCTTCTCCTACTTACCTTTTTGCAATACCACTTTACAGATTGACCCTGGGTTGACAGGTGTTCCAGGTGATGGAACCTGTTCAGTTATCTCACCAATACCTACAAACTCAAGCTTCAGTCCAAGGCTATTGCAACGTTGTAGAGCAGTTCGGATTCCTTGCCCTCTCAAATCTGGCATAATTACCGCTCCAACTTCTGAAGAGACGCTCAATATCTCTACATGATTAACATTGTTGTGGAAGCCATACTTATCAGTAGTAGTTTCGTGTGACTTCAAACCACTTGCTTGATGATCTTCAGTCCCTTCAAATATATAGCCTTCGGGTTGCTCATTTTCAGCAACAAATAGTCCATCATCGGACGCTATTGGATTTATGTTATCTGGTGGCACACCAAGATATTGCAGTGTCATTTCTGCTATCTGCTTAAATATCGGTGCTGCAGCTTGCCCACCGTGGTGTGTTCCAAAGGGTGGTTCATCTACGACGACAAAGACCACAACTTCTGGTTTTGTGACAGGGGCAAATCCACAAAAAGAGGCAAAGTATTTGCTTTCAGAGTATCTTCTTGCTGCTCGGTCAAACTTCTTTGCCGTTCCAGTCTTTCCACCAGCAGTATATCCTTCCAATTGAGCTTTCTTTGCTGTGCCTCTAAGCACTACGCCTTCAAGCATATTCCTGATATCGATAGCTGCTTTTGGGCTAATAACTCGGCGTTTAATGATGTTAGGCTCAAAAACTGTATTACCAATTGTTGATACTACTTTTTTCAAAATGTGAGGTTGCACCCATTCTCCATCATTAGCAATGGCAGCATATGCTGCGGCTAACTGCAAAGGTGTAGTCACTACTTGGTAGCCCAGTGGGAGTGCACCAAAAGCTGCATCACTCCACTGCTTCTTGCCACCAACGAACCCTGGTGCTTCTCCTGGAAGCCCTGCTGCAGTCTGCATTCCAAAGCCAAACTTGGAGATAGTGTCAAGAAGTCTCTCTTTACCAACTCTTTTTCCTGTTTTGATTGCTGCAACATTGCTTGAAACTTCTATAGCTTTGCTAGCAGTGAGAAGCCCATAATGGCCACCATCGCGTATGACGTGACCTGCTATCTCTATAGCTCCACCCTGACAATCTATAGTATCTTCTGGTTTGAGTAGTCCTGCATCTAGAGCAGCAGCATAAGGAACTATTTTGAAGACCGAACCTGGTTCATAAGCATCTTCTATAGCTCGGTTTCTCCTCTTTTCACGCAGTTCTGCAGGATTGCTGACAGGGATATTTGGGTTGAAACCTGGTGTAGATGCCATTGCAAGAATCTCTCCAGTAGCAACTTGGAGTACTACTGCAACGCCGCCACGAGAGTGTGAGTTTTCAACAGCCTCTCGCAAGAGTTTTTCAGTTCGAAACTGTATCTGTTCGTCTATTGTGAGCATCAAGCTCTGTCCAATTTCTGGTTCTTTCTCATAGCGATTAAAAGGCTTGCCGTGAGCATCGGTCTCTACAAAAACAAAGCCTGGTTTGCCTAAGATGTGACGTTCATATTGACGCTCAACTCCACTAAAACCTTCTTCTTCAAGACCTGTAAAACCAAGTATGTAGGCAGCTAGGTCATCTTTGGGATAGAAACGTTTAGTTTCTGTTACAAAGTGGATACCAGGGTAATTCAGGTTCTTAACAGCACTTGCTTCTGCTTCTGTAACTTTTCGTTTTAAGCTAACTAGGACTTTGGTTGAGGTAAGTCTTGATAGAACTGTCTGCTCTGGCAATGACAAGATCTTTGCTAGGGGTTTCGACATTTCGTGTGAATTCTTAATTTCACCTGGGGCGATGTAGATGGATTCAACCTCTATACTCTGAGCAAGCTCTTTACCGTTTCTGTCAACAATAGAGCCACGCTTTGGGCTGGTTTTGATGGTACGTTGCTGCTGTGCTTCTGCAATAGCAACCATCTGCTTGTGTCTAAAAACCTGGTATTGCACCAGACGCACTGTAATTATTGCTGCCCAAACGGCAAAGCATAAACCTACAACGACAATCCGCTGTTTGGTGAGCTGAAGTTGGTGAAAATTTTGAATTCTTTGGCCAAACATTTCCTACCTGTCACACTCCAGGAAACTTGTAAGAGAGCAGAAGATGTATTTGGGCTGTCAGTTTGATTCCCCAAGTTCACCACGTCGCACTGCTACTGCCTGACGTGTTGAAGGTAGAGAAAGTCCTTGTTTCTGAGCTTTTTTATCGATTCGCCAGGGTGAGGTTTTTTTAGAAAGTTCTAACTGTAACTTACGCTGAGCTACTTCCAGCTCTGTAAGTTGCTTTTTCAACTCTTCTGTTTTGTATCCAATTTCGATGGCACTGAAATGGTATCTAGCTGCAGATACGAATCCATATGCAACTAAACAACCAAGAAATATGGCAAAAAAGACTCGCCAGGAATATGGGGTTTGTTTACGTTTTTTGATAGGGGTATTTTTGATTTTTTTAGGAATATAAAGACTCATTTCTATCCAACCTTATCTTTTACTGCCTAATTTAAGCGCATCTTTGATAAAACTACAAATAACTCTATCTTAAGTAGATAGAAGTAATTCTATCAAAATTTGTATACTAACAATGATTATATTCAATTAACAACTTATAGCTTCTCGCAAATACGTAGCTTTGCACTTCTTGATCGCGGATTGAGTTCTTCCTCATCTTTTTCAGCTACTATAGGTTTTTTTGTAATTAACTTGATCTTTTTTTCAGCTTTGCAGACACATACTGGAAAATTGGGTGGACACTTGCATTCTCCCGTTTTAAGTCTGAATCTGTTTTTAACTATCCTATCTTCAAGGGAGTGAAAGCTAATTACTGCAAGCCTTCCACCTGAATGTAGAAGCTCTATAGCATCTTGCAGAAAAGAATCAAGTCCTTTAATTTCATCGTTTACAGCTATGCGCAGTGCCTGAAACGTTTTCGTTGCAGGATTGATACGGTGATAGCGTCCACCAAC
>JAEUQL010000545.1 GCA_016789295.1 Blastocatellia bacterium
GTGCTGTTGGAGTAATAACCGAATCACCAACCGATGGAACACATTCTTACAGAGTAAAGTTTCCAAACAACATAGAAGTAGCACTACGGCGTCACGAACTTGCCATCAAAAAGCAGTATCAGGAAGATGGCTTGAAATATGATGATATCCTTACAGAATTTAACCTTTATGACTTTGTCATCTACCGTTGCGTTGTTGGTTCGCGTGCATATGGACTAGAAAGCAGCGAGTCAGATACAGATAGGCGTGGAATATACTTACCTCCTGCAGAGATGGAATGGTCATTGTATGGTCTGCCAGAGCAGCTAGAGAGTAAAGAGACAGAAGAATGCTATTGGGAATTGAAAAAATTTATCATCCTTGCTCTCAAAGCCAATCCAAATGTTCTAGAATGTCTCTACACACCTTTGGTTGAAACCTGGACAGAGCTTGCTCAAGAGCTGTTACAGATGCGAGCCATATTTCTTTCCAAACTTGTCTACCAGACTTACAATGGCTATGTCATTTCACAATTTAAGAAGCTAGAACAAGATGTAAGAAGTCAAGGTTCTATTAAATGGAAACATGCTATGCACCTGATAAGGCTTCTTCTTTCTGGTGTAACGGTGCTTAAAGAAGGCTTTGTGCCTGTTTCTGTAAGTAGGTACAAAGAGCAGTTGCTAGCAATAAAGCATGGAGAACTGGATTGGGAAGACGTAAACAGATGGAGACTTAGCCTTCACAAAGATTTTGATCAAGCATTTTCTAACACAAAACTTCCAGAAAGGCCAGATTACGAAAAGGCAAATCAGTTTCTCATAAAAGCCAGAAAAGTTATGGCTCAAAAGACTATAGGAAGGTTTTAATGTTATCGCAGATAGACAAACGAGTGTACAAAGAGTTTGAAGATCAACCTTACCCACTACTTTTTGCAACGATCAGTGGTGCTCACCTTTATGGCTTTCCTTCACCTGATTCTGACTACGATTTGAGAGGTGTACATATACTTCCTGTTAAAGAGATAATAGGACTTGAACCTGCAAGAGAAACAATAGAGCTAGCAGAAGTGCGTAATGGTTTGGAAATCGACCTTGTAACACACGACATTAAAAAGTTCTTTTTACTGCTTCTAAAAAAGAACGGTTATGTTCTCGAACAGTTGTATTCTCCGCTTGTAATCAAAGCACTTGAAGAACACGAAGAACTTAAAGAGATAGCAAAAAGATGTATTACAAGATATCACTGTCATCACTATTTTGGCTTTGCCCAGACTCAGTGGAGTCTGTTTGAAAAAGAGAATCCAAGAAGAATCAAGCCACTGCTTTATGTCTATAGAGTGTTATTGACAGGAATCCATCTTATGGAGACAGGGGTTGTAGAAGCAAATCTGATAACACTTAATGAAAAGTATAAGCTACCATATATTCCAGAGCTTGTTGCTAGAAAAGTGGAAGGAAAAGAGAAATCTCTACTTAATGACGCCGATATAGATTTTCATAAAGGTGAGTTTCAACATCTCTATGAAAGACTTGAAACAGCTTCGGAGTCGAGCCAGCTACCCGAAACACCAACGGGAAAAGAGGCTTTGAACGATCTTTTAATAAGAGTGAGGTTAAAGTATTTTTCTGGAGCCATTTAACGGCTAGATTTATTTTTGTAACGTTTTTCAAAGCGTTTCATATCTATAGCTGCACGACTGTGATAACCTTCTCCTATTTTTTCTACTTCGTCGTGTGCTTCAACTTTGAAGCTAATGGTAGATTCTGTAGTAGCCACTACTTCTGCCTTTGCAGTAACCATCATCCCAACAGGAGTTGCTGCCAAGTGTTTAATATCTACTGTAACCCCAACCGACACCCAACCTTCAGGGAGGTATCTTCTTATTGCTTCTTCAGCAGCTACTTCCATCAGATAGATCATCATTGGTGTACCGTAAACCTCTGGCATATCTTCGTGAAAATGGGCAACAGTAAGTTCTTTAGTAACAAAGATAGTTTTTGTTGCTGATGCTCCAACAGGAATCTTTTCAGTAGTTTTCATCAATACCACCTATTTGTTAGAAATTTTAATTGAGTTAACAGAAGATTGTTCTAGTCTGGTAGTAAAGTATCTATACCCAAGTAGTATGATAAGTACTATTCCAAAGATAGTAGGGCCATCTGTATCTGCTTTAACAGACAACCAGTAATGGATAAGGCCCCCAATGCTTATGTAGTAAACTAGTTTATGGAGCTTTACCCAGCGTTGTCCTCCCAATCGCTTTACCATAGAATTTGTTGATGTTATAGCAAGAGGTAGCAGTAGTAGAAAACATATCATTCCAATAGCAATAAATTGACGGTTGGCAATATCTGCAAGAATCTTTGAAAGCTGAAAAGATTTATCAAACCATAGATAAGAAAATAGATGCAGGCAAGCATAAAAGAATGCAAAAAGCCCTAGTATTCTTCTATATCTTATGAGAATAGGTCTGTTTATTGTTTTTCGAAGAGGTGTGATGCTAAGAGTGAGCATTAAAAAGATGAGTGTTAAAATTCCAGTAGTATGAATAATAAACTCTACTGGATTTGCTCCAAGTTTATGCTGATAGGCATCCCAACACATCATCACTACAGGAATGAGTGAGTTAACAGCTATTAGAAGCTTGTTAAAACCAGTTTTTCTATCTGTAGACATAGATTGTAAACTCATAAAGTGGGTAATCTTGACGCAGGCAGACACGGCGATTAAGGTTATATCTGCAGAAGTCAAAGAACTCTGTAGGGTTAGCATAATAGAGTCGTTCAACCTTAAAATCTACTTGGTCTGTCATCATGTTGAAAGCCAGCCCTCGTCGAGCATATTTGAACATCTGTTTGATCATTGCTTTTGAAAATTGGTTCCAATCTTTGTCAGAATTGTCTGCTCGTAGATGAAATAGTCCGCAACATACTACATAGTCATAAAGAGGTGCTGGAGGATCTTCTAGTTCGAGAATGTCTTCAACGCCAAATTCTAATTCTGGATGCCGAGCGGTTGCATTCTTTATCATTGCAGGTGAAATATCTATGCCTTTATAGGCACTAGGTCTGCTCTTTTT
>JAEUQL010000546.1 GCA_016789295.1 Blastocatellia bacterium
AGACCTTTGGATAGACTTATGAATGGGTCGCTTGCAACAGAAAGAGAAGAAGAAAAGCCTATAGTCTATTACCCTAGCGAATCGACTCCAGACATAGTGGAAGCACACTTAAGAGCAGATCCAAACCTGAAGCCAGAGACAGCCAAAGCACTTTCTGAACTGTTTCGTGTTGCATATTTTCAATTTGCTGGTTCCAGCATTGAAGTAGTTGAAACAGAGACCAAAAAGCAGAAAAAATAGGTATACTATCGCTATTTATCCGCTTTTTTGGAAATGTGATCGATGAAGTTTGATCTGTCCCAACTGACTGAACAAGAGATACTTCCACCAACTGCTAAACGCAAGATCTATGAGCGTGTTGCGCTCAAAATAAGAGAGTTTGTCGGCTCGCCACTCAATCTTCCACTCGATCCTTGGAAACTGGCCGAAAGGATGCACCTAAAAGTAGTAGATATAGACCAGATATCTGGTCTATCGCCAGAAGCACGGAAAGTGCTGCTGAATGACGATAGCCGTGGTTGGTCAGGGGCAACCACAATGCCTCTACCGAACGGCTGGCGTTTGGTCTTTCTCAACAAAAACCAGAGCCGTGAACGCCAAGCAGCAACACTTATGGAAGAGGTATGCCACGTAATTTTGGGACACTCACCTACACAACTGATGCCTTCTGTAGGTGAAGGGACTAGGTTTCGTAACTTCAACCAAGCTCAAGAAGAGGCAGCTTTTGCAGTCGGTGCTGCAACTTTAATCCCCTATGCCTCACTCAAGTTTTTTCTTAAACAAGAAATAAGAACAGACCAGATAGCAAGACATTTCCGTGTCAGCCGCGATCTGGTAATCTACCGCATCAAAGTCTGTAGACTCTGGCAAGAGTACAAACATCTTGCACAAAGTGCATAAATGATAGAGTTACAAATTGGGTCGAAAGGGGTCAGTTAAATGCGTATTCTTCTTGCTCTTCTCTTTCTTCTGCTCTCTTATTCACTTGCAGAAGCGGCGGACGAAAAGTTTGTCATCAAAGTAATCTCAGGAGACACTATTGTTGTTGACGGAGGCCAGATCGTCAGGCTTGCAGGTGTACAATCACCTTCACCAGAAGAGCCGTTCGGTAAAGAGGCCAAACTTTTTACTACATCTCAGCTACTTGGTCGCGATGTACAGTTAGTAGTAGATGGAGGAAACTCAACCATAGGCCACAAAGATGTTTATGGACGTACCATAGCCTATGTCTATCGTAGTTCCGACAGCTTCTTTATCAATGCAGTTTTAATACAGCAAGGCCACGGTTTTCTTCTCACCAAATATGCACAAAAGATGGCTTCCAGGTTTCAAACTCTACAGCTTGAAGCGCGACGCGCTAAAAAAGGTGTTTGGCAACAGACCGATGTCAGTCCAGAAGAGAAAGCTGCAGCAGACAAAGAAGAGTTTAAAGACCCTCCTTTCGAAAACCGCCCTGAGTATGCCAACCCTGACATACGTGTTGAGATAATATGGGCAAAAAGAGCCGACCCACGCTCCCGAATTGCACGAACAACGGAAGAAGCAAAGTTTCTTCAACAGCTCTACACTGACGATGCTGTTGGTAAAGGTGAAGTCTTCATACTTGTAAAGCTGCGCCAAAATCTTGCAAAAGCTCTGACAGAGAACTTTCAGAAAAATGGGATCAAACTTAATGTTGAAACCGAAGGAAAAGAGTCTGAAATACTGAAATTTAGTGCCGAAGGTATGGATCAGAGTGATGCTGACAAGTTCTGCTCAATCCCTTTCAACCGAGAACTCTTCTCTGGCCTCGAATTTGTTGAAGTAATCTTTACTGATGGAAGTAGCTTTAGCTATACCTACAAAGTTGATCGCTAGCTCTTTAAGAACTGAACTACTACATCGTACTGCAGTACTCCAAAGCTACTTTTGTAACCAGTCCACGGCGTAAATGATCGCACACTAGATTTTGGGTTCTCAGTGAGGCCGTAAACCTTAAAGCTACTACTCAAAGGAGAACCTATTTCAACCAAAACAACTCAATATATAGTGTTTTTAGGGTGAAATAGTAGTGAATTTTAATTTCATGCTCATTTTTTGAAGTTTTTTTGCAAAGTTGGTGTCAGAAATATTGATTTTATGCGGCTTTTTTTGTATATATGTCCAAAAGTATTAACTAGTTTGTATTCGACCCAATACACAATAAGGAGTTTAGAGAATGGCAGAAAAAGCTAAATCCAAAACTAAGGCTACTAAAAAGACACTTATGACCAAATCGCAGTTGGTAGCACACCTTGCTGAAAAGTTTGAACTTTCACGCCGCATTATAGGCGAGATTTTGCAAGAATTTGCTGAAGTAGCAGTATCTGAGACAAAAAAGAATGATGCTTTTGTTATTCCAGGAATAGGTAAGCTTGTCAAAGCTCACCGCAAAGCCCGCACAGGCGTCAATCCAAAAACAAAAGAGAAGATCAAAATTCCAGCAAAGACTGTTGTCAAATTCCGTGTAGCTAAAAGCTGCAAAGAGTCTGTCGCCCCTACAAAAAAGTAACATAGGTTTATTTGACACAAACAGAAATTTTTTCCACAAAGCTATAGTTGCACTCGTGACAGTGACCTTTCTGCCATTCTGTGCAACTTAGCTGCGCGGTTTGTGGAGAGTCATAAATGGATCTGATTGTTGATGCTGGTTACCTTGTAGACAGATGCATCGAATCTTTGGGTGGTAGAACTGCTCTACAAAACATATCCAGTTTCTATAGCAGAACAGAACTATCTACACCTCAAGGAAAAAGCTATTTAGATACCTACAGGGCTGCAGGAGGGTTGATAAGATTTGAGGAAAGAACAGAAGAAGGTCTTCTCACGGTTACAATAATTTCTGGGCTTTCAGGCATAGAACAAATCTTCCCAAAAACTCCTTCAGAAGCCTCACAGAAAAAATCGCTCTGCAGTCAGGAAGTTGAGCAGATAAGGCGATCTGTAAAACTCTACCCAAGAAATTTCCTGATACACGCTGATGAGTATAGTTATGCGCTATCCAAAATGGATAATACCTATATTCTTCAT
>JAEUQL010000547.1 GCA_016789295.1 Blastocatellia bacterium
TGCCAAATCTGTCTTTTTTCCTATCTTGGAAGATCTTGCTAAGGATGTTTTAAAGGGTGTAGCTGAAGATTATGCAAAAGGCTGTTTCGGTAAACTGTTTTCAGCTCTTACAAAAGATGCTTGTTATAAAGCTTTGGCAAAAAGTCTAGTAATACTTTTGGAGCAAATGAAAGAGGAATTACTTGACTGTAATATATCCGAGCAAGAACTTAGAGATTGGATAGATGATGTTAAGACATTTACTCGCAGTAAATCTATAACAGAGGCTTTTCAACAAGCTTTCAGTAGTAGTCAAACAGCTATAGACCCTACTCTTCTTTCCAAAGGTTGGATAGAAACTTCAAAGTCCAATTCATTACCTGCAGGCTTTTCTTGGGAGCGTATCGCAAAGCGGTTTGGTAGAGCCGTTGAAAAGTTGAGAATAGAAGACCAAGAACTGCGAGAGGTTCTGGAGGCTCAAACTCAATTAGAAACAGCAGATGCTACTAGGCAGCTAGCAGGTATTCCTACCACGTTTAACATTGAAATTTATCGTGATTCGCTAAAGCAGAATCACGAATATGTTGATGTTAAAGCTCTTGATTCAACAGGGGTTTACTATACTCAAGTTAAAGCTTGGTCTGTTTTTGTTCCACAAAATGTAAAATCATGTAAAAACTACTACCCACACATACTTGAAATTCCTCCAGCACACTTTGACAAGATCTATGGAAAGGAATTTCCATATGGTAAGGAAGATGTGGATAGGTTCAAAAAAGAATATTTAGATCAAGAGCCAACTCCAATAATGAATATTATTGATGATCTTTCCCTTAAAAAATTAGTCATTCTTGGCAATCCTGGCTCCGGAAAGACTTCATTGCTTAGCTATCTTTTGCTTAAATGGGTAAACACCACTGACATAAATAGACGTTATCAAGAACCTTTACCAATACTAATAAGGCTTCGTGAATATGATGATTGGAAATATGAAGATGGTAAGAGCTTGATCAGCTATTTGGATAAGGGAAGTCTTCCTTACAGACTCAATCAGATAGAGCTAGATAAATGGCTGAAAGACAAGGATTCAATACTTCTACTTGATGGTTTAGATGAGATTTTTGAATCAAGCAACAGAAGCAGATTACTGAACGATATACAGTACTTTTGCAATCAATATCCCAAAACAAAGGTTATAGTTACATCACGAGTGGTTGGCTATGATATAAAATTTCTAACTAATTCAGGTTTTGAACACTTTATGCTTCAAGATCTAGATGATAAACAAATTAAAGACTTTTTGGATAAGTGGCACATAGAAATTTCACCTGAAGATGAAAACAAAAGGAAGCGTCTTGAAACGGCTTTGAACTTTCCTTCCATAAAAGAACTTGCAGGCAATCCATTGCTACTGACCATGATGGCTATAGTCAACCAAAATCAAGATTTAGCCCGTAACCGAATAGAGCTTTACGATCAAGCATTATGGGTACTTTTACATGCTTGGGACACAGAAAGGAGTCTAGAACCTTATCCAGAACTGAAAAACAAGATCGGATATAGAAAGAAAAGAGAAATTCTACAAGAGATAGCTCAGTTTATGCAGTCTGCTCCCAAAGAGACGGCTGGTAACATTATTAGTGAGGAGAAACTAGAGCAGATCTTGTCTGAGAATCTAAAAGGTTTTTACGCAGAAAGCATTCCAATCGAACCTGTTCGCAATATAATAGATGGGCTACGCAAACGTAACTTTATTCTTTGCCACCTGGGAGCAGAGCGTTACGCCTTTATTCACCGTACATTTTTAGAATATTCTTGTGCTGCAGCCTTTCAAAAGCAGTTTAGAAAGAATTTAAGCTTGGACTTTCTCAAGGAAGAAGTTTTTGCTAAGTACTACAAAGATGAGAATTGGCATGAGGTGCTCTGTTTACTGGCAAGTATGGTTGAAAAAGATGGACACTTTGAGGCCATAGCCAACTATCTAATTGATGAACAAACAGACACCTCTAACTCTCATATCTTTCTTGCAACACAGTGCTATTTAGAGGTTCCAAATCCTCAAAAGTTCACTTCAGTTCGTGATAAACTGGTCAATAAACTAAATGCCATTCCAACAGAGACTTGGCCTGAAAGGATAAAAACATTTCGATAATATTGCTAATATAGGATTATTTGAAAAATTCTTCCTCCTCACAATCTAGGAGTGTCTAGAATGTTGGTAGATTGGATAGTACCAGTAAATACAGTTGATTGGAGCTTTGCAGTTCTTAAAGACTTTGTTCGTAGTGATGCGGCAAAGGGCTATGTTGAAAGCTTCTTTTCCGAACATACATCCAGACTCGACAAGGAATATGTAGAGCGCGGTTTAAGTAAAGCAATAAGAGAACTTCTACAGCTTGTTTATGATGAACTTCTTGACAATGACCTTTCTAGAAGAGAGCTAGAGGATTGGAAGACTGATTTTAAAGAATTCATCCTAACTGATGGTGTGAGGCAGGCACTACACGAAGCATTTTTTAACTCGCGCATCTATATTGATCCTCAACTTTTTGCTAAAAGTTGGGAACAAGTTTCAACAGACCACATATTACCTGAAAGTTTTTCTTGGGAACGTATTGCAAAGCGACTTGGTCGAGCCATTGAAAGACTAAAGGCAGAAGACCCTTTGCTGGAAAAGGCTTTGAATGCAGAATCTGCTCATCAGGTAATAGGGTCGCAAGTTCTCACCTCATTAAACCCTGTTTCAAGTCGTGAACTCTATCGTGAAGCACTTTTGGAGAGATATTCCAGTCTCAGTTTTCAATCTTTTGATGCTACAGGAATTTACTACAAAACCAAGATTTGGAGTCTATTTATTCCACAAAATACACGTGAGTGTGACCGCTATTACACAAATGTTCATGAAATACCAAAAGAGTATAGAACCAAATTCTTTGATGACAGTGAATTAAACTACGACTTTGGAGAAAAAGTAAAAAAATTCCATCAAGATTACGTTCAGCAATCGACAAAGTTAGTAACTAAAGTAGTGGAAGACGATTCCACAAATCGGTTGGTTGTTT
>JAEUQL010000548.1 GCA_016789295.1 Blastocatellia bacterium
CTACGGCTGAGCATGCTCTTGCAATGATGGTTTCACTTGCTAGGAATGTTCCTCAAGCTACTGCTTCTATGAAAGCTGGTAAATGGGAGAAGAAGAAGTTTAGTGGTGTTGAGCTTTTCAATAAAGTTCTTGGCATTGTTGGACTAGGTAAGATAGGTGCAGTAGTTGCTTCACGCGCTTTGGGTTTTGGAATGCGGGTTGTGGCTTTCGATCCATATCTAACAAAAGAAGCTGCAGCAAAAATGAATGTTGAACTGGTATCTCTTGACGAACTTTACAGCCGCGCAGACTTCATAACCATTCACACACCATTCTCTCAAGAAACAAAGAATTTGATAGGCAAAGAAGCTTTTGACAAGATGAAGAAAGGCGTGCGTGTTATCAACTGCGCTCGTGGTGGACTGGTTGATGAAACAGCTCTGGCAGAAGCTATTACAAGTGGCAAGGTTGCAGGAGCTGCCCTTGATGTCTTTGTTGAAGAACCTCCACCAGCCGACCATCCATTACTGAAACTTGATCAGGTTATCTGTACACCTCACCTCGGTGCATCTACTGCTGAAGCACAGATCAACGTTGCTGTAGCAATTGCTGAGCAGCTTGTAGACTTTTTCCACAATGGCACTATTCGTGGTGCAGTCAACGCTCCTGCTGTTGGTGCTGACATGCTTGCACAGATACGCCCTTACATAGAACTAGGCGAAAAGATAGGCTCTTTTCAGAACCAGACATTTGGTCATAGTATCAAGCGCGTCCAAATAGAATATTCTGGAGCAGTAGTTGACTATGACACACGTCCGATAACACAAGCAATATTAGCAGGACTTTTTGCTTCAACGAGTGAACGGGTAAACTTTGTTAATGCTGCAGTAATTGCAGAAGAGCGAGGCATTGGTGTTAGTGAGTCACTCTCTCGTCGCCCTGTAGACTATGCAAGTATGATAGAAGTCTGCATAGAAGGCGATGACCACCAGAGCCGTGTAGCGGGTGCGGTATTTGCCAAAAATGATCTGAGAATAGTTCGTGTCAACGGCTTTGATCTGGAAGCTATTCCAAGAGGTCATATGTTGCTTTGTACAAACAAAGATATTCCAGGAGTACTAGGCAAACTTGCAACACTTCTTGGAGACAATAATGTCAACATAGGACGGCTATATCTTGGTCGCAAAGAGGTTGGAGGCGTAGCTCTAGTGCTTTGCGAAATAGACAGTACAGCCAGCGATGAACTGCTTACGGCAGTAAATAACTTGCCCGATATACTTTCTGCAAAGAGAGTTTTTCTTGGCTAACTGGTAGTGGCTGCACTTCTAATGCAGCCACATCTAAAATATTCGTGGTATGTAAGGATTAAGCTCTTTTAATATCTGCTCGCGCTGTTCTATCAAAATAACCAAAGAGCTACGCGAACGGGCAGAATCTCGTAGTGATGATCCAGCTATCAGAACCATTACAGTTGAGATAAACATAAAGCAGAGTGAAAAGAGCTGTCGTTCAAAAGCAAGAAAGAAGAGTGCAAAGAAGAAAAAGAGTGCTGAAACCGAAAGGCTGGAAAAGGCTGAAAGCCTTCTTTGATGGAGTTCACGGTTCAGATTAACTATCTGTTTATCCACTAACTGCAGGCTCTCTCCCAAAGTAAGTCTTAGATCTTTGTTAGGATTTACTTCTGCAAAAAAACCTCTTTCTTGGCTATCTTCTTTAACCCTTTTGAGAGTTACAAGGTTTTCAAAGATTTCTACCAAAGATATCTGCCCACAAGAAGGGCAGCAGACGCGCTCAACCTGTTCGGGAAATTCTAGTTCTGAATTACATTCTGGACAGCTATGCTTAATAGTGCTCATTATAAATGGAATATACACCAAAATATGCTTCATAGAACAGTAGATCAATGAACAGTAGATCAATGGCTAGACTGACTCAATGAAAGTAGTTATCATAGACTTTAGTATTGAAGCTGTTGCCTTAAGACCTCACTAAAATAATCCAGAATTGAGAAAAACATATGAATAAAGTTATAAAAAAAGAGACTTTGGCTACCATCGTTCTACTATGCATTCTTTTTATCTCCGCAATTGCTTCTCCAGCACAGAGCTTACAAACAGCCCAACATCAACTTGCAGAACAGAATAAGAAGTGGTTATCTCTACCAGCTTTCGATCTGCTAGAACTTAGCGAAGACCGTTTTCGAATAGAAAATCTCACCCCAGAAGAGAATAATCAGGGCGAGAATTTCAGAGTGGGCTTCATCAAGCTACCAGACCAAGTCTCGACAAACAGTCGGCCAGACATAACTTCTCTTACAGTTGCATTAAAAGGAAGAAATAAAGCTATAGCAAACTATGAAGTAGCCGATGCAGACGCAAATCTTGGCAAGGACGCAGGTATTTCGATACTGCTTTTTGATAGCAACTTTCGTGGTATAACTGCTGTGCAGAGTGGAAATATTGTACGCTTTGGCAATAAAAATGTGTTTAAAGATGTAAACTTAGAAGGCCAGACTTCAGGAATGTTTACTTTTACTTTGAAAGGCGTTAGGTCGGTTCCACAAGCTTCTATATGGGTTAGTTCCATCAGGGATAGTTTGGGTAGCCTTTCACTAGCTCCTACATCAGCAGCAATTTCAGGACGTGTCACTACCACAGGCTCTGCCCCTGAAATAGGTCGGCTTTTTAGTGCACTACTTCAAAATGACGATACTGTAGGCATAGATCTTGATGGTACAGATCAAGATGCAGACACTGCAGCAATGAGTGTGGCACTTCTGAGTAGTTCTGGGGCGATAGTCTTTGCTTTTGGAATAGTTGGTGATAGTGGATCACAGAACTTCTCTCCAGTCAACTTAGAGACATTTAGAAATCCAGTACTTGGAAGAACCAGTTTCAATATAAACTTTTCTGTGTCAGGTATAAGTAGGGAAGTTCAGCCAGGAACTATTAAAGCTATTGCTGTATCAATATTTGATTCCAAAGGCAATAGGAGCAGCGTAAGAACATTCTCTTTTTAAGTATAGATAATTCTAAAGAGGGTAAGCTATGCACAATG
>JAEUQL010000549.1:0-239 GCA_016789295.1 Blastocatellia bacterium
CTTTTCCCAAGGGTGTAGTAAATACCGTCTATGGAGAAGGGCGGGAGGTAGTCTCTCCACTCATGGCATCAGGTAAAATAGATGTGCTTGCTTTCATAGGATCGAGCCGTGTTGCCGACATTCTTAAGAATCAGCACCCAAAAATACACCGGTTACGTTCGGTACTTGGCCTTGAAGCGAAAAACGCTGCTATAGTTTTACAAGATGCAGATCTAGACCTAACAGTTAAAGAAGTTTTA
>JAEUQL010000549.1:249-3034 GCA_016789295.1 Blastocatellia bacterium
TGTAGAGAGTTTTTTAGAGAAGTTTTCTGCAGCAGTAGCAGGTTTGAAGATAAGTATGCCGTGGGAGAGAGGCGTCAATATTACTCCTCTTCCAGAAAAAGATAAGAGTAGATATTTGAGTCAGCTTGTTGAAGATGCAGTGGTTGCAGGTGGTCGTGTAGTCAATCGTGCAGGCGCACTTGTCAATAATACCTTCTTCTATCCAGCCGTGGTATATCCCGTGAAACCAGGGACAAGGCTCTATCTAGAAGAGCAGTTTGGGCCAATAGTTCCAGTAGTTGCTTTTGATGATATGGAAACACCTATCAACTATGTGGTTGAGTCAAACTATGGTCAGCAAGTAAGCATATTTGGAAGTGATCCTGACCAACTGGCTACGCTTATCGACCCACTAGTCAATCAAGTTTGCAGAGTAAATATCAACAGCCAGTGCCAGCGAGGCCCAGATAAGTTTCCATTTACTGGAAGAAAAGACTCTGCCGAAGCTACACTTTCGGTTTCTGATGCTTTAAGAGCTTTCTCTATTAGAACTCTGGTTGCTACAAAAGATGTAGAGATAAACAAGTCGATTATTACGAAGATAGTTAGAGAAAGAAAATCTAACTTTCTATCAACCGATTTTATCTTGTAGAGAAAGCTTCTACTCACCTTTGGCTAGTTTTAGTGCATTTCCAGGTTTAAGCATCAGCGTGCAACGAGATGTAGAGATCAGTCTGTTGCGTTGGTCACGAACTTCTGTGCTCCAAACCATCATCTTCTGTCCAATATATACTGGCGTGGCTGTTGCTGTAACTCTACCTTTTGAAATAGAGCGCAAGTGGTTGGCATTTATCTCTACACCAACAGGACTGTATTGTGTCAGATCTGTGTTGAGTGCTGCACCAATCGATGCAGCCGATTCAGCCAGTAGTACTGAAACTCCGCCGTGTAATATTCGAGTGAACTGGTGTACCTTTTCATTGACTGGCATTGAGATTACTACACGTTCACGAGTTGCCTCGTCAACCTCTATTCCTAGTGTATCGTGAACAGTTCTGACTGAATGCTCTCGAAGTAGGTCTAATAAATCCATCTATACAACTCCAACCATTTTTACTTTTTCGAGATATTGGGCAAAGATACGGTAAAAGTCGTTCCTTTTGTTGGAAAACTTTCAACCGATATCGTACCACCTTGAGACTGTACAAGGTGTTTGACTATTGCAAGGCCAAGCCCTGTCCCACCATCTTTGCGTCTACGCGAATCGTCTACACGGTAGAGGCGTTCAAAGATTCTTGGAAGGTGCTTTGGTTCTATGCCTATTCCTGTATCGCTCACTTTGACAATCTTGTATCTCTCTGAAATTTCGGCTTCGATTGTAATCGATCCAGCAGGTTTGTTGAAGTTGCAGGCGTTTTGTATGAGGTTAAAAAGTATCTGTTCTAACGCTTTATGATCGCTATAGACTGTAAAATCTTGAGCAACTTTAATCTCAAGTAGTATCTGTTTTGCTGCCAGTGGGTCTTTGAGTAGGTCTGTTACCTCTTTGACTACTTCTAAGAGTTTAAGATTTTTTGGTTTGAGGTTTACCTTGCCAGATTCTATAGCTGCTAGGTCTGAGATATCTTTTGCCAACCTCTGCATCCTATCTGCTTGCTTGGCTATTACTTTCAGAAACTTGATATTGTTGTCAGTATCGTAAATGGCTCCTGAAAGTAATGTCTCTGCATATGTTTGTATTGATGTTAGAGGTGTTCGAAGTTCGTGTGAGAGGTTGGCAAAAAATTCTCTTCTGGTCTTTTCAAGCTGTTCAACCTTTGTAGTGTCAAAGAAAGTTCCCACGGCTCCTATTGGTTCTAGTCTGGTATTTTCGCTATCTTCTGTTGGTAACAAGATAGAAGTAATCTTTGCATTGAGGCTACGCTCTTTTGTTCCAACGTGAAGCTCTATCTTGCGCTCAAATAGATGTTCTGCTTCGGTTGCTTGCTTGAAACAGTAGTAGATGTCTCGATTTCTGGTGATATCTACCAGGCGTGGTAGGTCATCTTCAGGAGGAAAGAAGAAGAGTTCGTATGCTGATGGGTTTGCTGCTACAACGCGCATCTCTTTGTCAACTATGATCACAGCATTGTGTGCTACCCGAAGAAGTGCAGCAATTACAGGGTTGTGCAGAAACTTATCAGCTATACTGCTAGAAGGCTCTTCATAAGTTTCAGCCGTCTGATCAGGCTCAATCATTTGTTTGATTCTCTTGTTGACGGTCTTTGAAGCGATAGCCCAGACCAACTACAGTCTGGATGTAGTCATCACCTCCAAGTTTTTGGCGTAGCCTGGAGACGTGTACATCTATCGTTCGAGATTCGCCCAAGTAGTTTAGACCCCAAACACGTTCTAGAAGCATTTCACGTGTTAATATTCGGCCTTGATTTTCTATCAAGAGTTTCAGAAGGTTGAACTCTTTTCTTGTCAAAGTAACGTTTTTTGACTCAAACTTGACAGCCATCTGTTCAAAGTCTATAAAAAGTCGCCCATCATCAAAAGGTTTAGAAGTGATACGCTGGCCTTGTCGTTTGAGTAGTGCGCTGACGCGAGCCATCAGTTCACGCATACTGAAAGGCTTTGATACATAGTCATCTGCTCCAAGGTCGAAGCCATGGACTTTGTCATCTTCACTTGTACGAGCAGACAACATAAGGATAGGAATATGTTCGGTGCGCTTGTCTTTACGAAGTCTACGACAAAGTTCAAACCCGGTCATTCCTGGAAGGTTTATATCCAGAACTACAAGGGAGAAGCTTATTTCTTC
>JAEUQL010000054.1 GCA_016789295.1 Blastocatellia bacterium
AAGGCACTAAATCGCACAGACCTTGATGCTCACTTGGGGCCAGAAGGGAAACAGCAGCTTAGCGAAGCACTCCATTCATTGAGACAGGCGATAGACGACGGACGGCTAAATATTAATGTAAATGGCGAATTTAAAAATACTATCGAAAGGTTAGGTAGCTCCACAGATTTTGATAAGTTAAAAGGGGATTTTGCAGAACTGAGGCACGCTGGTCATGTAGTTGATAATGTGAAACTAGCACCAGGTACTTCTGTTGTCTTGAGTGTAAAGTCTAATCAAGATCTAAGTAGTGCAGGGCTTCCTAAGATAGAAGTTGATAGGGTTGAAGCTGATGTCTATTACAAGACGGCTGATGGAGTTGTTCATATTGATGAAGCCAAACTTGCACCAAATACTTTTACTTCGAAACTAGATAAGAGCATAAAGGCTTCTGAAGGCAAAAAAGATCCAGAACAGTTTGGGCGTTATAAGGAATGGATAGAGAACGGGGAAACTTTTGGAGATCCAAGGAAAGTCAATGTCTCTATAAACAATACAGGTCCTGCATTTTCAGAACTTCTAAACAACAAACGTCTCACTGGTATAGAAGACTTCATGTCTAAAGACACTTCTCAACCAGTGATCAAAGTTGGCGACAGGTTTTTTAGCGTAGATGATCTGCGTGCAATGGACAAGCACGCTACAGATATTGTTGGCAAGGTTAAAGATCAATACGTTGAAAACTTCAAAGCCGCAAATAATGGAGCCGAGCCTACACCAAAACAGATACGGGAAGAGATTCTTAGAGTAGTCAAAGAGAATTTTGGTACTATGGAACAAGCTCTGGAGACTCTAAAGAAAGACAATGGTGCTGAGTACGGAAAGGTGGTAAGACCAGCCGAGACTCCTGCTACAGATGCTACTACTTCTCGCAGTATTGATACTGAAACTACATCTACTCGTAGTACTCAAAGTGAAAATATTCGTAGTATGAGAAATAGTGCTTTGATAGGTGGTGGTGTATCTCTAGTCACAAGTACTGCTCAAGCTCTGCAGGATGGAAAGATAGATGGTCGTGAAGCTCTCAACATAGCTGGACAGACTGCTGTTGGTGCAGGAAGTGGAGTTGCTAGCGACGTTATAGAGCGTAGTGTAGCTAATCGTCTTGCTAGCCGTCTCGGAGCTAGTACAACTTCTAGTGTCACTTCAAGTGCTACTGCAAATACTGTCAGATCTCTTGCCAGTCGTGCTGGTGGAGCTGGCGTAGCAGGAGCTGCTGTCAACAGTGCCTTTGCTATAGTTGATCAAGTTGGTGCATACAAACGTGGTGAAGTTACCGCATCTCGTGCAATTGGAAATGTCACTGGTGAAGCGGCTGTTGGTTTTGGTGCTGGCGTAGCTGGCATGGCTGCAGGTGCAGCGATAGGCAGTGTGATACCTGTTGCTGGAACTGCTGTTGGTGCAGTAGTAGGTTTTGGGGTAGGTTTAGTGGCTGGCTATGTTGCTGACAAAGGTTTGAGATTTGCTGGTGTTGACAAAGCAATATCTGATGGAGTCACAGCAGCTATTGACCTCGGAGCAAAAGGTATTAAGGCAGTAGCAGATGTTGGAAGACAAGTAGTAGATGGAACAAAGAAAGTTGCTCAAGCAGCAGTTCAGAAGGTTACTGAAAATGTACGTGCTGTAGCTTCATCTGCTAGCCAAGCTGCTCGTGCTGCATACAACTATGCAGGGCAGAAGATAAATCAAGTAAGCCAAGCTACAAGAGCTGCAGTCAACTATGTTGCTCAAAAAGGCAATGAAGTGAAACAGGCTGTAACCCAAACCGTATCAAATGTTGCAAACACTGCTCGCACTACTGTCTCTAATGTTGCAAATGCAGTGGGGAACAAAGTTAATCAGGCAGCATCTTCTGTTGGAAACTTCTTTTCTGGTGCTTCGCGATCACTAAAATCAGTTTTTGGTTTCTGAAAAATTAGGAAGAAGGTTTACCTTCTTCCTAACAGTTCAAAAGGAGTCGGCCTATATGCCCAATTCAGTAGTCACTGTAGAATCCCTAATTGTAACAAGAGATGAACTACGTAATGAGCTAAAAGGTATAGATGCTTTTAATGCCAACCATAGAACTATTGTAATCAGTACAATAGAACGCTTGGTTGATGAGTATGTTCTCAAAGCTTCAGACTGTCCAGAGTCTGGAAGTGGTTTAGAACTCTATGATATAGAAGAGGTTACAGGTATAGAGATTCCAGGGCTGATGATGAATCTTCTTGATCGGGAAATGAAAGGATTTACAAAAATGACCGATGAAGAACTGAGAAAAGCTCTTGAATCTGTGGGAATAGAGACTACAGATAGCAGGCATCGTGATAAATTTTACCGATGTTGGTTGGCTAATGAAGCTTTTTCTATAATTCTTCCTTTATTAGACTTTTTAAAAGAGCCGCTACTGACACAGGAGTTATCACCTTCAATAAAAGATCTGCTTCCTGATGAACGAAGGCGCATAAAGCGTTTAGCCGAAATGGAACTACCAAAGGCGCTCTCTTATGTCTTTGGCTCAACTCTAAAGCGCATTGAAAGCTTTCTGTAAGGTGTAGTTTATGAGAATGATTGCAAATGGTTTTTTGACAGACTTGCCAAGTGGCTGGAGTGATAGGTCTATGATAACGCTGGTTGGGTCAACAGGTGAGTCTGGCTTTGCCGCAAATGTTGTGGTAATTCGAGAAGTTCTACCAAAAAGCACAACATTGAAAGACTATGTTATGCAACAGAAAAAGGCAATGCAGGATGAGATTGCAGGTGTAGAGATTCTTGACGAAAGGCCAATCAGCATAGGGAACTTGCCGGCATATCAAAGGCTTCAACGTTTCAGTTTAGAAGGGCAGACTATTCAGCAAGCACAGACTTTTATAGCAGGTAACGGTCTAGTTTTTGCCATAACTTGCAGTGCAAATGTAGAAGAGTTTGATGCAAATATTGAAGCCTTTCGTCACATTACCACTTCTTTTAAGCTCTTCTCTCCAGAAGATGTAAAAATATAGTTGTTGTTCACAAACAAAGGTGTCTAGACTGTTCAGCTACACGCTTGTCTTTATTACTGTCCATAGTAAAAAGGAGCTTGAGCATTAGTGACTGCAGGTTTGTTCATGTTGTTTTGGGCAATATTGGTTAAACAGATCATTCTTCGGACTCTAAAAATGGTTGCTTCAAACTAGAAGTCTCTTCTGACCTGTTTGAAGCTGTAGGTTTTAGTTTTGTTGTAGCGGTTGGTTGTTCAGAGGCCATCCTATTTTCACTTGTATTGTATGAATCTCCAGAAGAGAAATCATCTGCACTTATTCCGACTGCAGCCGCAAACTTTTCTGCTAGCTCTTTTGCATTTGGGCGTTTTTGAGGATCTTTTTCTAAAGCTTGCATAACTACTGCTTCAACATCGGTAGAAATATTTGGTTCAACTTCTCTAATTGGAGTAGGTGGTTGAGAGATATGCAGCACCATAATAGCCCAGAAACCACCACTTTCTGGTTGAAAAGGAACTTTTCCAGTAAGCATCTGATAGAGCATTATTCCTACACTGTAGACATCTGCTTTACCATCATACGGCTTTTCTTCTAACCTTTCTGGAGCCATATAAGCTGGAGTTCCTAGCAAGCTTCCTGCCTCTGTTAGATTTTGTATATTGATACTTGCCGAGTCTTCTTGAAGTTTAGCAATGCCAAAATCTACAACTTTTACTACTTCTCCTTCACCGCTTTTGTGAAGAAAAATATTATCTGGTTTGATGTCACGGTGTACTATCGCTGAAGAATGGGCTTTATGTAGTACATCACAAACAGGAAGAATTATTTCTGCTGCTCTTCTGACAGAAATTTTCCCTTTTTCTTCAAGTTCTGCTGCTAAAGTTTTACCTTGTAAAAGCTCCATAACAAGATAGGCTATCTGGTTTCCTGATATACCAGAATCAAGAACTGAAACAGCGTTGGGATGATTAATTCTGCAAGTGGATATAGCCTCAAGGTGAAACCTTTCTAAACTTTCAACAGAGCTATTTGCTGGGCTAGGCCGAAAAACTTTAATAGCTACAGGACGGTGCATCATTAAATGAATACCTTTGTACACAGCTCCGAACCCTCCTGCTCCTATCTTATCTTCAAGTTTATACTTGCCATCAAGGATAGTACCTGGTAGGACATCAGAAAGTGCAGCAAAGATCTGCTCTGCACGTTTGTGTGACTTGATCAAGTCTTCTTTAGACTTTATTAACTCTTTATGTTTTTGTGCAAGATCTTCTAAAGCCTTTTCAAGCTCTCGATTTTTACCTACCAACTGCTCGTTTTGGGTCTCTATTCTCTCACGAGCGAGGCTGAGCTTGGCTGTCATTTTGCTAAATGACAGAGCAAGTTGTCCAATCTCATTCTTTGAGCTAAGTTCAATCTTTTGTGAAAAGTCACCATTTGCTATTGAGTCTGTGAGTAGTGTAAGGCGAATTATTGGTTGAGAGATGGAGTGTGCAAGTACTAAAGATAAAATGGATGCAAGAACAGTGGTTATTATAACTATTAAAATAGCCAGCATACGAATCCTTTTTACAGGGGTAAATGCTTCGACAGTATCTATTTTTACAACCATTCCCCATCTCGGTGTTGGAAGATACTTCCAAACAGCAAGAACTTCTTCTCCTCTGTAATCGAGCGTTATGCCAGAACCCGACATCTTTTGAACAGCCTGCTGTACAGGTATTCCCTCTCTACTTCCAATCCGTGTCTTTGTTCTAAAAGCAGCAGCAAAGTCGTGTCTGGTGGGAATTAGAAAGACTGCAAAGTTACCATCTCTGGCTGCTATGGTTGTCTCTCCAGTCTCTCCCAGCCCTGTGTGGTTGTTGACCACTTGGTAGAGTTCGCTGTTGTTGATCTCAAAAACAGCTATCCCAACTATTGAACTATCTTCCATTACATTGACAGCGATGAAACCTGTAGGAGTATCTTTGTAAAGAGTAAAGTCTGAAACACAGACGTGCTGATTATTTCTTGCGTCCTCAAAAGCTCGAACAAGATGAGATCTACTTTCAGATTCTTTCAATATATTGGTTCCAAGCATATTACTCTTTCTTGCACTAAAAAAGATAGTTCCATCTGTTGATATTAGAAGGAGGTTTGTGTAGCCAAAAGACTCTTGGTAATAGGATAGAAATCCTCGAAACCTCTGGTCGGTTGTCTCATAGTTGGCACAATCTACTCCAGCACACTCTTGGAAGACTTGTGAGAATGCTCTTATTGCTCTTACAGTGTCGGGGAGCTTAGCAAGAGTCAAAGCATCCTTCTGTCTCTCCTTCATATAGTTTTCTATATGATATGCCTGCCGTTCGGCTATTGCATTGAGAGAAGTCTCTATGTTCTTTTTTAATGATTGTTCATAGTTATATGCTGTGATTGCAGATATGATAGTTAATGGAATAAGTGCTATTAGTAAAAATGCTACTAGTAACTGGGATGAAAGGCTATGCTTCTTGAAAAGTTTGTTATGAGGCATACGAAAAATAGTCTCTGAAGATAATAATCTACTTCTGCCCATTTTGAGCTTTACTATGCTATTTCTTCAAGCTATATTTTTCGCTTTCATCTTCTCGAATCGAAATCAGACAGATGCCAAAAGAGAGTAGTGATAGTGAAACTTCTGAAGCTTTTGCTACTGCAGCAAAAGCTAATCTTTATATAATAGCTACTGTTTTTCTTACAATAAGCTGCTCAACGATTGCTTGGGTATCTTTTAATCAAACTCCTCCTTGCTGGGACCCTGCAGATCATTTGCGCTTTGGCTTAGACTACTATGAGAAACTTTCTCGACTACAACTTTCTGACTTTTTTGTAGATCTTTTCTTTTCTACACATTACTACCCACCTTTGTATCACCTTTTGCTGGCAGGTGTTTTTCTCTTTACTGATCCAGGTATTGTTGGCGGTGTAGTTGCCAATCTACTGCTGTTGGCAGCACTACTGTTGGCAGTTTATAAACTTGGTTGTAAATTTTATGGTAGAGATGCAGGTTTGATGGCTGCACTTGTTTTACCTGCTTATCATGTAAATGCTGTGCTGATACACGAAGCTTTTATAGACTTTGCTCTCATGTGTTGGGTAGGAATAAGTCTATTTATACTTAGCAGTACAGATGAATTTACAAAAAGGAATCAGAGCTTGCTTTGTGGGCTTGTACTAGGTTTAGGAATGCTTTGCAAGCAACCCTATATGTTCTTTATCTTTTTACCGACAACTTATGTAATGTTTTGTGCATTGCTGAAAAATAGAATAGAGGGTTTTAGAAATATCCTTTTTGTAGCCTTTATATCCTCTACAATTATTCTAGTTTGGTATGGATCACATTTAGGTGATGTACTAGAAATATATAATGTGAATAAGCAAGCAGCAGCAAGGGAAGGCGACCCAGAACTATTTAGCTATTTTTCGAACATTTTCTACATTCGTGGACTTGCTTCTGAGCAGATACAATTACCATTTTTCATACTTTTCTTAGCTGGTTTGTTGGCTTCATTTATTTTTTACTTGAAGAAAACCATTCCTCTTTATCTAACAATATTTGCTGGCCTATCTATCTTTACACTAATTGCAAATAAAGATATTCGTTACACAGTTCCAATACTTCCATCAATTGCATTAATATCAGTCTGTTGGATAGGCTTGATAAAACAGAGATGGTTGAAGATTTCGTTTATGATACTTTTGTTCTTCTCCTCTGTTGCTAGTTTCAATCAAGCACAATGGCCAAGATCAAATGAAGGGTACAAACTAGAGCTTGCAGGCAAGAAGTTGAATATTTTTGCATCTAACTACCTAAATTATGGAGGTAGGCCAGGAGAAGATAGCTGGGCAGTAAGGGAATCTTTAGAGAAAATAGTTCAAGATGCTTCAAAAAGAAAAAAGTATATTGTTGTTGGAGTAGTTCCAAACCTACCTTTTCTTAATCCTTCTTCGTTTGCTTTTTATGCAGAACTTTATAACAATAAACAGCAAGAAATTAGAATCTTGACAGAATGGTTGGTAGATGAAAAGGCATTTGCAAGGCTAAGAGGTTGTCATTATCTGATTGTGCGTGATTGTGTAGATGAAGGGTTGCAACTGGAGAAAAGGTTTACAGAGATGATTAAATCTCATCCTGAGCAATTTATCAAAGTGGGTGAACTACAACTTATAACACTCAATTCGAAAGTATATATTTATCGACAGGTGGTTGAGAGATATGACAAACAAGCAAGTATGTTGGGGAGTAATGCTAGTAAGCCTCTCTATATTAATGTTAGAACTGATTCTAACTCGCATCTTTTCTGTCACGATGTACTACCATTTTGCTTTTCTAGCAATAAGCCTTGCACTTTTTGGTAGCGGTGCAAGTGGTATCTATGTCTACTTACTTGCTAAGCTTTTCCGTAAAGAAAATGCTCATAAGCATATGGCTCTTTCAGCTATACTCTCAGCCATTTCTATAATCACCGCTCTACTAGTGCTGCTTAAAGTTGATCTCAACCTTACAACTTTTGAAGGTAATTACTTACGACTGATAACAGTTTATATAGTAGCTGCAATGCCATTTTTCTTTGGTGGGCTATCGATATCAGTTGCACTGACACACTATGCAGAACAGATAAGTAGAGTCTATTTCTATGACCTGATAGGTGCAAGTCTCGGTTGTTTATTAGTAATTCCTTCGTTGAATCTGCTTGGCGGCCCTACTGCAATGCTGGCTATATCTCTTCCAATGATATTAGCAGCAATACTTTTTGCTGGATCTACAGCCTTTTACAGAAAGGCAGCATGGGCAATATTTGTACTGATAACGGTTCTGCTTGTTTGTGATTATAAAGGACAGTTTTTTGCTATTACAAATGCCAAAGGAGAAGATGGGAAAAGGATAATAATGCAGAAGTGGAACTCTTTCTCTCGTGTGACAGTAACTGGAGATCCAGCACGAGATAGTTACCTTCAGATAAAAATAGACTCAGATGCAGCTACTTCTGTTAAGCGTTTTGAACCTAGTAATTTAGAGAAATACAAAGAAGAAAATTCTATCACCAGTCTTGGCTATTATCTTAAGGAAGGGCAAGAGCCAAAAGTTTTGATAATAGGTCCTGGTGGGGGGCCAGACGTTAGCAATGCACTTGGCTTTGGGGCTAGTAAAGTTACTGGAGTAGAAATAAATCCTATTATTGCAAATGACATTATGCGAGATAAATTCAAGGACTATTCTGGAAGGCTTTATGAGCACCCAAAGGTAGAGATAGTAGTTGATGAAGGTCGTAGTTATATAAGAAGTACAAACGAAAAATATGATGTAATACAAGCCACATTGGTAGATACTTGGGCGGCAACAAGTGCTGGAGCTTTTGCATTGACAGAGAATAACCTATACACTGTTGAAGCCTTCAAAGATTATGCCAGTCACCTATCACCCACTGGACTACTTACTATGACAAGGTGGCTGCTTGATCCACCTCAACAAGAACTTCGCTTGATATCTCTAACATGGTCGATGATGGAGGAATTTAAAATAGAAGATCCTAGTAGACATATCATGATAGTTAAAGATAGAGGAGAGAGTGATCGTTTAGCGGTCTCTTTTATTTTCAAACGTTCTCCATTTCTGGATGAAGAAGTAGAAAAAATGTTAGAAGTATGCAAAAAACAAGGTTTTGGTCCTCTATATCTTCCAGGATATCCACAAAAGAACATATTTACAGAACTGATTACTACTAAAGATCCAGAAGCTATCTATAAAACTTACCCACTCAACATCACACCAACTTATGACAACAGCCCGTTTTTCTTCAATAATGTAAGACTTGAGGACTACAAAAAAGCTTTTGCACTCAACTATGAGTCGCAAAAAACAAATTTGGGTATGTTTGTCTTAGTTACACTGTTTGTTATCACACTAGTTTTAGTAGCACTCTTTCTTCTTGCTCCACTACTTATCTTTAGACGTAATGTTATAAAGGATGCTGGTTTTAAGCGGTTAAAGCTTATCTTCTATTTTGCTTGTTTAGGGATGGGTTTTATAACAGTTGAGATCTCACTTATACAGAAATTTACTCTCTTTCTCGGCCATCCAGTATACTCTCTGGCTGTTATTCTGTTTTCACTACTACTTTTTAGTAGTATTGGTAGTTATACAACAGGGAAATTTTCTTCAGAAACACTTGCAGAATCTGCACAGAAGATTATAGGCATTATCTGGATTGTAGTACTGCTCTACATAGCAATTTTGCCATATATATTTTACAACTACGTGAGTCTACCACTGCCAATCAAGGTAGTTGTTGCTGTAGTCTTTCTTGCTCCACTTGCATTTCTGATGGGAATGCCTATGCCAATAGGGATTAGAATTACAAATCAACAGGCAACTGCGCTGATTCCATGGGCTTGGGGAGTAAACGGAGCTACTTCTGTATTGGGTTCAGTTTCTACTTTTATCCTAGCTATCTCGTTTGGTTTTAACCAATCATTACTTGTTGGCTTATTTATATATGCACTAGCTGGTTTACTCTTAATAAGGCAAGATAGAGTTATTGTTGAATAGTTCTCTTAAAGCTATGCGGGTAGTTCTGTTTTCATACTCTTTCAGTTGAAGCCTTAAAAGCTTCTCTTCAAAAGGTCCTATTGTCCAACACTCTTCTTCAGGAAGCTCTTCAATAGGTCTACCTTCATCATTTAGTGGACATATGTCACGTAACTCGACAACTTCTTGGTTTTGATCTTCGAGCCAACGAAGGGGTAATCCTTGACTGCGACAAACATAAGGGCGGTGCTCATATATTCGACAACTGTTGTCTTGGCTCAAAAAGGCACATGCCCCTTTTGGATGTGGAAGGCCATGCTCTAATAAGTCTTTGTAATTGTTGCGTATGTTGTCAGCTTCAACTTCAAAAACCGTTATATCATCTACACAGCAGGCCGAACAGCCTAGCCCACACTTAAGCCGGTTAGAATGAATCTGGTGTAGTTGTATTAGCTCAGCATCTAGTTGCTTATAGAGATCGGGGACTTTTTGCATACAGTGACTGCCTTTGTAATTTATTCAAAAATAAGAGGTTACTATCTTTTTTGTGGAATATGCAACCGATCCTGACCTCTTGCTACTGGAAGCAAACTCTCTTGATTTGCTTTTTTCAGGCTGAGTTGATATTATTCGCCAACTTTTCTTGTATGTTTTTCAGCATGAACCTACCTGATAACAATCTTACGATAGACTACAGAGGATATAGCCATGGGTAAAGAGATTTTGGAAGCTCTTACATTTGACGATGTACTCTTAAAACCGGCTTACAGTGATGTATTGCCTGCAGAAACCGATACTTCAACAAAGTTTACTAGAAAGATAAACATCAACATCCCGATTGTCAGTGCTGCTATGGACACAGTGACCGAAGCTGGCCTTGCAATCGCTTTGGCTCAACAAGGCGGCATAGGAGTTATTCACAAGAACCTACCTATAGATATTCAACGCGACGAAGTTGATAAAGTAAAACGTTCAGAGAGTGGAATGATAGTAGATCCTGTCACAATGTATCCACATCAAAAGATATCTGAAGCTCTTCTAGTTATGGCTCACTATCACATCTCTGGTGTGCCAATCGTGCGTGAAGACAAAAGGCTTGTTGGTATATTGACAAATCGCGATCTGAGGTTTGAATCTAGGCACGACCTACCTATTTCAGAAGTCATGACCAAAGAGAACTTGATAACTGTACCTGTAGGTACTACTTTGCAAGAAGCTCGTGGAATATTGCAGAAATATAGGGTTGAAAAACTTCTTGTAGTTGATGAAGAGTATCACTTAAAAGGTCTGATAACTGTAAAAGATATACAGAAGGCCATCCGCTATCCGCTTGCTACAAAAGATGAGCTTGGTCGTTTGCGTGTAGCAGCAGCTATTGGTGCAACAGGGGATTTTTTTGAACGTGCCCAAGAATTGATATCAGCACGAGTTGATGCACTTGTTATTGATACAGCACACGGACATTCAAAGCGTGTTTTGGAAGCAGTTAAAAAAGTTAAACGACACTATCCAGAAATTGAACTTGTAGCAGGTAATATTGCTACTGCAGAAGGTGCAAAGGATCTTATTAGTGCAGGGGTTGATGCTGTCAAGATTGGCATAGGACCTGGAAGTATCTGCACAACAAGAGTTGTAACTGGGTGTGGAGTTCCGCAGATTACTGCTGTAATGGAGTGTGCAACTGCCACAAAGGATTCAGGTGTGCCTCTCATCTCTGATGGTGGAATAAAGTATTCAGGAGACATCACCAAGGCCATTGCTGCTGGTGCAGACTCAATAATGATAGGATCACTCTTTGCAGGTACTGATGAAAGCCCTGGGGAGATTATTCTTTTTCAAGGGCGTAGCTTCAAATCTTATCGTGGCATGGGATCGCTAGCTGCAATGAAAGAAGGTAGTAAAGATCGTTATGCGCAAGAGTCTCAAGTAGAAAACAAGTTGGTGCCAGAAGGGATTGAAGGACGAGTCCCTTACAAAGGATCTTTGTCAGCTATGGTGACACAACTCGTTGGTGGACTACGAGCAGGTATGGGCTATTGTGGTTGCAAAACACTAATAGAACTGCAGCAGCATACTCAATTTGTGAGGATAAGTGCTGCAGGTTTAAAAGAGAGTCACGTTCACGACGTGATAATTACAAAAGAGTCTCCTAATTATCAGCTCGATTAGGCTGCAAAATAAGATTTTCTGTTTCCAGAGAGACAACTCTTTGTTACCATTTCCACTACGGGTGCCGTTGATACTTGCACTTGTAGTGGCACATTATAGAAAGTTAAATATTCAAATAGTTCAATAATCTGAAAGTTAGATAGAGTCTCCCGGTGCTTTTTCAAAGACGAGGCTAATCTTGCTAATGGAGGCAAAAGATGAAGAGGCTTTTAAGACTTGCGTTAGTACTTGTATGTGTGGGGTTTCTCTTTGGCATAGCTCCAGCCAGAGCCAACAATTTTAACCTGCTTAGTGATGAAAATCTGGTAGCCAGTTCAGAGGCTATAATAACAGGCCACGTCACTTATATGGAAAGCAGGAGCAGTGGGGGCAAAATTTATACAGACATAACTGTTTCTATAAGTGAGGTCATAAAGGGTAGATTCAGTTCAAAAACGATTGTAATTGAACAGCTTGGAGGCCGTAGTGCTTCACACCAAGTTTGGCTCACAAACTCGCCCGAATTTAAGATTGGGGAAGAAGTACTGCTTTTTTTGAGTGCTGACTCTCAAGGAGTTATGCACACAACACACCTTTCTATGGGTAAATTTTCTATATCAAGAAAAGGTAATGAGTCTTTAATAGAAAATGCTGCAAGAATTTCAAATGGCGAAAAACCAGAGAAAGCAGATCAATATATTGACAAAATAAAGAGGCTTTCGGCTCAGGAGAATGTAGTTACTGCAGAGTTAAAGACTATGCCTTCAGATTATCAGCAGGGCAAAGGGCAGTTTATAGAAGAGTTTAGTAACTTCACTCTGCTAAGCAGGAGGTTTTTTGAGC
>JAEUQL010000550.1 GCA_016789295.1 Blastocatellia bacterium
TGCTAATACAGACATCTTCTACATTGCTAACCCAACAACTCCTACAGGTCTTTATCACACAAATGAAGAGATAGCAGCAATGTTAGAACACTATCCGAAAGCTCTCTTTGTGATAGATGAGGCTTATATAGAGTTTACTACTAATCCAGATGGTGTACTCTCTCTATTAGATACATATCCTTCTAGAATAGTTATTGTTCGGACTATGTCGAAAGCATATGGACTGGCAGGTCTCAGGATAGGCTATATTATTGCAAATCCGAAAATAATAGCTCCTATTAAAAGCTCTATTATTCCATATGCTGTAAATTCCCTATCTCAAGTTGCTGCTTGTACGATACTTGATGAGCAAGAAGAAGTTAGAAGAAGAGTTGAGCAGATATGCCAACAACGTGAGTACATGGCACAGGAGCTGAGAAACTTGGGCTATAGAGTAGAAGTAGGCCCAACAAACTTTCTTCTTATCTTCGTTCCAAATGCTCTTAAGGCAGTCTCTTTCTTTCGGCGTCATAACGTTCAAGTAAGATATTTTAGTTCACCAACAAAAGCATACTTTCTTGGGGAATGTGTGAGAATTTCAGTAGGAGACGAGGCTTCGAATCTAGAGATGATCAAAGCTGCAGAAAAGTTACTAAAGTTTGGTGTATGAAGAAGTGGGAGCAGAAAGAGAGAGTTAAGATTTTAGAGTGTACTATTTTTGATGTGAGAATGGATATAAGCTTTTCTCAAAAAACAGGGATGGTGCACAATCTTTACGTTATAGAACCTGCAAACTGGGTTAACATAATCGCCATAACTAAATCCAAAGATGTTATTCTTGTCAGGCAGTACAGGCATGGTTCAGAAACTGTAACACTAGAAATTCCTGGTGGAATGGTTGATGATGGAGAATCTCCAGAAGAGGCGGCTAAAAGAGAGCTTTTGGAGGAGACAGGATACTCTTCTAGAGACTTGACTCTTCTAGGAGTGTGTGAGCCAAATCCAGCTATTCAAAACAATCTTTGTTATACTTTCCTAGCGACGGATGTAGAGTTAGAGAAGGAACAAAAGATGGATAGTACAGAGGATATAGAGGTTATACTTTGCCCATTGAAAGAGATAGGCGAGATGATAGTGAAAAGAGAGATAACACATGCTTTGGTTATAGCAGCCTTTCACTATTACTCAGTGTACAAAGGCTAGTTACTCTTTGCTTGCCATCTCTCTGCTGAGAAAGAAGACGCCTATACCAAGAACAAATGAGATCCCTCCAAGGATATGGAACACAAGCAAATAGTGAAGCTCTAGATGAAAGATCCTTTTGGCTACACTTCCTGCAGCAATAAGTAACACAGATAGAATGAGCAATGTAATAGCTGTTTTTTTATTCATAATTGACCTTTTGTATCTGCAAACTTTATAGCTATCTGTTTCATTATCTCAACGCCTATAGGCATTGCTTCTTCATCAAAATCGAATCTAGGACTGTGGTGTGGATAGTTTAGCCCTTTATTTTCATTTTTAGAACCTACAAAAAAGAAACATCCAGGCACACGGCTGAGAAAATAAGACATATCTTCACCTGCCATCGTGCGAGCTTGATTGTTGGAGACAACATTGTCGCTTCCAACGACTGTTGTTGCGATAGATCTAACAAATTCTGCCATTATGGAATTGTTTATAGTAGGCATGCATTGCCTCTGATAATCTATCTCAACGTCAGCACCAAAAGATAGAGCCGTGCCTTTTACTACCCTTTCAAAGAGTTTTGGTATTTGTTGATACATCTCTTGACTAAAAGTTCTAATAGTTCCAGACAAAACAGCTTGTTCTGCTATAACATTAAAAGTGTTACCAGCCGAAAATTTACCAACTGTAACAACTGCCGAATCAAGAGGATCAACGTTTCGTGAAACTATTGTCTGTAAAGCTACAACAATTTGGCTTGCTACAACAATCGAGTCTACAGTCTGGTGTGGGATGGCTCCATGCCCTCCACGCCCTATAACAGTGATCTTAAACTCATCAACTGAAGCCATGATAGGACCGGCACAAATGCCAACTTTACCTACCTGTAAGCCATTCCAGAGGTGTAGACCAAATGCTACATCCACTTTTGGTGAGTCTAGGACTCCTTCGTCTATCATTTTAAGCGCACCGTTTCCACCTTCTTCGCCTGGCTGAAAGATAAGTTTGATCTTACCAGAAAGCTGATCACGGCAAGCTTGCAACTGTTTTGCAGTGGAAAGCAGTATTGAAACATGCCCATCGTGTCCACAGGCATGCATAACTCCTTGATGTTTTGAGCAGTATTCTACAGAATTCTCTTCTGTAACGGGCAGAGCATCCATATCTGCTCTCAGTGCTATTGTTGGCCCAGGTTTTCCTGTATCGAGAACTGTAACAACTCCTGTTCCTGCTACTTTTTCAGTTACTCTATAACCAAGCTTTTGGAGCCTTTCAGATACAAGCTTTGCGGTTCTAGTTTCTTGAAACTTTAATTCCGGAAACTGATGCAATATGCGCCTTGTAGCTACAAGTTCTTCTGCATCGTCTTTTGATAATATTTGCTTCATAAAAAGGACTTATTTTAGTAGATGATGTTAAAACGAGCAGATTATCTGCGATAAGAGCGTTTGAGGCAAGTTATGGAAGTATCTATCTACCAAATCGGCAGATCACCTATTAAATCAAGTGAACATGTGATAGCTTGACCGCTTTTAAATCAAGTGCTATCATCTCTCCATGACCTGCATTCGTTCGTCTAAACAAACAATCAAAGTTCAATGGTCAAAAACTTAATATTTGTGACCCCGTACTTGTAGAGATAAAGTTACATTGAAGGTCATTTTGTTTGCAACTAGCTTTCTCTACAGGTGTCATTAGTACGATTGGGAGGTGTTCGGTGTCGTTGTCGTTTAAGATTGGTGAGAAAGTGGTTTATCCAAACCATGGAATAGGAATAATAGAGCAGATAAGTAGTAAAAAAATTGAAGGCAATGATAATCATTTTTACCACTTGCGTCTGTCATCTACAAATTCAGTAGTA
>JAEUQL010000551.1 GCA_016789295.1 Blastocatellia bacterium
TAGAGAACTAAATCCAAAGCTTTCAGAAGAGATTGAAGCTATTGTAATGAAAGCTCTTGCAAAATCCCCAGCCGACAGACCTACAGCAAAAGAACTTGGAGAAGAGTTTGTTAAGGCAGTAGGCAGTCTTCCTCAAACAAGTTCAGAATCTGGCTTTGCAAGTGATACTGACGAGCAGGGAGTAAGAACTGATACCCAAACTTTAGTAAGGCCATTCTATTTTGATGAAGAGTTTTGAACAGGATTATTTTAGGGAATAAAAATGCTTTCTGATAAATTTAAGGACTATTTTCTAGAAATACTCAGAGCAAAGAAGCTTGAACCTGTTACGTGTCGAAGCCTGCTACGGATTTTAGAACATGGTAGTAGTAAACAGCGTGAAGCAGTGTTAGTTAAGCACTTATATTGGAATGATATTAGGGATGTGGTTCTTCAACTTATTTCCCACCCAGATCTGAAACTTATAGACCTGCTAAAACTGCTTATTATGGCCAATGTCTTTTCTATAAGCGAACAGAATCCCTACTTTTTCTTCAATGCTGAAGAGTATATAAGAGAGTTTCGTAATCACTCAAGAATCTCTCTACAAGATCTTTCAGACGCTTTGGAAGAGCTTGGCGGTAGTAGTGCTTTCCTAGCAATGCTTATATTTAGCAAGCATACTGGCTGGAGTAAATATAATGTTCTAAAGTGGGAAAAAGAGGCGTTGCAGAGCTATTTTTTTAACAAGCTCGACTATATTTTTGAACTACTTGAAGGGAAAGTCTCTCATGAAGTTTGGTATGCAGAACTAGATAAGGCAAGTATGTACAAGGCTTTGGAGCTATTACCTTCACTTCCAGAAAACTTCTTGTCTAGGCTCTGGACACTAGCTCTACTTTCTTCCAAAAATGAGCGTATTTTTGCACAAAAGATTTTAGATCTACATACTGAAACAGTTCCTAGACTCATAGCTGAACTTCAAAACAAGCGAACCGTACTAGTAGCAGCAGATTGGCTTGCCAGGCTTGGTGCAGAAGAGTCGATACACTCTATCAAAACTCTTTTACAGAAAGAAAAGAGTGAGACAGTGCGCGATGGTCTAATCCGTGCTCTTGAAAAGCTAGGCGAGCCTATAGACAGCTACTTTAACCGAAGCGATCTTTTAGAGGAGGCTAGAAAAGGTCTTAGTGTAGATGGAACAAAAAAACTGTGGTGGATGGATTTTGATAAACTGCCTGAAGTTTATTGGCAAGATTCAGGTGAAATTGTTCCCAAAGACGTTATTAAGTGGCTTATTATGAAAAGTTTTAAGCAGAAATCTGTAGAACCATCTCCCACACTACGCCGCTACACATCCTATTTTCGTAAAACAGAAAAGGAAAAGGTAGGTAAATTTGTCCTTGAAAGTTGGATTGCAAAAGATACTATGCCTGCATATACCTACGAAGAGGCTTTAGAAAAAGCTAGGCAAGATGCAACAACAATGATCAACTACTCATACTACTCGGCCAACTTTACGCTTGAAGCTCTTACAGAAAGACTTTTGCAATCTATGCTCAAAGAATGTGCTGGAAGTGCTACAAGTGAGAAAGGGGTACTTGCATTTGCTGCTGCTTGTTGTGGGGCTTCGTCTGTAGCTGTTGTTGCACAGTACATCAAAGAATGGTATGGCTTTCGGGTAGCACAGTGTAAAGCACTGATACAACTACTTTACTGGATAGATGATTCATCTTCTATACAACTACTACTTAGTATCTCAAGCAGTTTTAGGACAAAATCTATCCAGGCTGAGGCTAGTAAATACATAGGGTTGCTGATGGAAGCGAAAGGGTGGAGTCGTGACGAACTCGCAGATAGAAGCATTCCAACACTTGGTTTTGACAAAGCTTCTGCAATAGTACTTGATTATGGTAGTAGACAATTTACTGTTAAGCTTAACAGTGATTTTAATTTTATCCTGACAGATTCAGATGGTAAAGTTATCAAATCATTACCTAATGCACGCAAGAGTGATTATACACAGAAAGTAGATGAAGCGAAGAAATGGCTTTCACAATCAAAGAAACAGCTTAAAGAGATACTAAAACTACAACGAGACCGGCTGTATGAAGGACTCTGCTATCAACGTGAGTGGTTGTATGAAGACTGGTGGAACTATCTCTACCAGCATCCGTTTGTTAGCCAGTACTGCCAAACACTTATCTGGACAGTTTTAGAAAATGGAGAACCCAAAGACTATTTTCGACCTCTTGACGATGGATCGCTAACGGATGTTAACGATAATGAGGTAAAAGTTGCTTTTGACAGAAAGGTAAAACTTGCCCATCCACTTTTGATGAGTGATAGTGAAGTAGAAGCTTGGCAGAGACACTTGGCTGATTATGAAGTAGTGCAAGTGATAGAACAGTTTCTGAAAAAGCCCTACAAATTGAGTGAAAAAAAGAAGACTATCAGAGAATTGGACGATTTTCAGGGATATATGCTCGATGCTTTTCAACTTCGTGGCCGTGCAACAAAGCTTGGCTATCTGCGTGGCTCTGTGGAAGATGGTGGGTGGTTTAACCATTACAAAAAAGCTTTTGTGGCACTAGGTATTGAGGCAGTGGTTGAGTTTACAGGTAATATCTTGCCAGAAGTAAGTCGTCAAGTAGCTATAAAAACTTTCTACTTTATTGAGCATTTCCCTGATACTACATATAATCTTCACAATGAAAAAATTTACCTAAAAGAGATTCCACCTGTTATCTTGAGCGAAGTCTACAATGATGTTCGTTCTATTGCTTCCCAAGGCAGTGGATACGATCCAGAGTGGGAGAAGAAGACAGGTATGAGTTGATTATTATGTCGTCTCTGATCGGACATGCTCTAGTAGCAGCAGGAATATACAAACTGCGTGATAAAAGTAGCAGCCTTTTCTGGTTTGCTATGATAACTGTTACTGCACTGTTTCCAGATATAGATTATGTTATAAAATCTCTCAATTCTAGCCATTGTGGACTACGCATAACCCACTCTTTGGCTTTTAGCTTGATACTTC
>JAEUQL010000552.1 GCA_016789295.1 Blastocatellia bacterium
ACATCGATGACGTTCTGTCCTGGTTCAAGAAGTAAAGAGGAACTATGTCATCTTACATAACTGGCTTTGAGAAAAGAGCTATGCAGAAAGGCAAAGAAGAAGGCGAGCAGAAGTTGATATTGAAGCAGTTACAGAAGAGATTTGGTTCTATGCCAACAGAAGTAGAAGATAGTGTAAAGAAACTCGACCTTGATGGTCTTGAGTCTCTGGCAGAAGCCATCTTTGATTTTGCTAACATCGATGACGTTCTGTCCTGGTTCAAGAGGTAAGAACCCTTCTTCAAACTTCGAGTTTGATTTCTCGGTTATATCTCGGTTCATCTCGAACTTATGCTTGATTAGTAGATATATCTGTCTGGCTGTAGCTGGCGCGTAGAGAGCCATTCAAGGGTTAGTCTCAATCCTTCTTCAAGATTAACCTCTGACTGCCAGTTGATAAGTCTTTTTGCTTTGCTTGTATCTGCACAGAGCCTCCATACTTCACTCGACAAGCTACGAACGCGCTGCTCTTCTGTCTCTATCTCTGCTTTAATAGAGAGCATTGCTGCAACAGTCTCGACCAGAGTTTTAATACTGACCGAGCAGCCAGTCCCCAAATTTACCACTTCCCCAATCGTACTCTCACTCTCTGCAAGTCCAAGTAGACCTTTAACTGTATCTTTCACAAACAGCAGATCACGCTCTGCATTGAGGTTACCTAACTTTACACGGTTGCCTTTTAGTAACTGTGTAATGATTGTTGGAACTATTGCTCTTGGAGACTGTCGAGGGCCATAGTTGTTGAATGGACGAGCAATAACTGCAGGCAGAGAGAAGGCGTGAAAATAGCTCTCTACCATCTTATCTGCTCCTATCTTGCTTGCAGCATAAGGAGAGTGTGCTTGTAGTGGCTCACTTTCGCTTATTCTCTCTACAGCAGGATTTCCATAAACTTCACTAGACGACAGATGTACTAGACGAGATAGAGGAGCTTGTCTACAAGCTTCGAGAAGGTTGAGCGTACCTTTAACATTTGTCTCAATATAGATATGGGGTGAAGCAAAAGAGTGTGGAACACTGATGACTGCACCTAAGTGGAATATATAGTCTTGTCCTTTAACAGCTTCATAGACAGTTTTTGAATCTATCAAGTCACCAGAAAAGACCTGAAGTTTATCAAGCAGTTGAGCATCAAGCAGTTCCAAATTCCCCCAGTCAGAACGTGCGCTATAGTGTATGAAGGCTCTGACTTTGGCTTCTTGCAAAAGAAGTTCTTCGACAAGATGACTACCTATAAAACCACCTGCCCCGGTAACAAGAACCGTTTTATCTTTCCAAAACACTCCCTAAATCCTATCTGTATGAAGAGGCTCAAACAGTGCTATCTGTTCATCTATAACTACTGGCCCAGTCTTCTGAAAGGCTGCTAGTAGACGTGGATCTTTCATAAACCGTGTCCAGTTGGTCTCAAATTCTGCCATAGAATCAAACTCCCAAAGTTCAAGGTATTCACCAGCCGTTCCTACTATATTTCTCCATACACCTCGAAGATTGAATCCATACTCTTTTATTAGTGGCAAAACTTCATCTGCCCAAACACTGTCATAGTAAGCAATATTGTGAGCTTGCAACTTATAGCTTATCTTCATCAGCACCATACTTTAGTACTGCCTCCTTACAGACCGAGTGTTGTACTTCTCGATATATTCCTGATGCTCAATACCATTCGGATATGCCTCTTTTGAGGATTTATATGGATAGCTGGACATTTTGTGAAATGGTAGCGGTCCAACAGTCTCTGGTTTTGCAGAATTTATATCCATATCTTTTCCAAAGCCATCTGCATAGATGAGAAAATCACGCTTCCAGCCCGAAGTGAGTTTTGGAAGACGCGAAGCGTCAAACTCTAGTTCTATCTCATCACCGTTGCGAGTGATTACATACATATCATCTGGGCTAAGCAGCAATGGTTTCACATCGCCGTAGCGTGTGTAGTTGCCCAGATGAACCTTCCATGGAGCTATTTGATCGACTTTCTGATAGTCATAAACTAGCGGTTGCTTGCCTTCTGGCCTGTATTCTTGTGGAAAACCTCGCCAACCAAGATCGGCTTTGGCTGGTTCAAGCTCTGTAATTAGAACGTTAGAGTCTCCATCAGACTTGTCAACCAATATCTGATCCCAATAGATCCGCATACTGGTAACAATTCTGAGACTGCGATCTTCAGTTAGAAACTTATCTGTTAAATCAACTGTCATAGTTTTGGGAAGACCAGCAGGAAAACCCATCTGCTCGATAACGGTCTGCCATTCGCCTTTCCTGTTCTTGACTTGCAAGTAAGGTGGGGTCAGTTTTGTGTTGGTTTGTGAAGCCGCAAGGTTAGAAGTTGAGTCGGCATAATCGATCCAAGCATGCAGCAGTAGGAGTATCTGCTTGTAGCCTTTTGTGTCACCTAGATCGAGCGTTATGGAATGCTCTTCACTGTAGCCTTTGAACGGCAAGAGCTTGAAATCTTCTGGATACAGACGGTCTATTTTGGCAATCAATGGCAGAATATCCTGACCTTTATTACCTATAGCACTCACAGGCAGTTGAGGATTCTTTACTGAATATATCTTAAACTCTGGATAAGGTGGAGCAGGCAGAAGTCTTTCATTTGGAAAGATTTCTGTATCTGCGGGATGATCCACGGCCAACATACGCACAGCATCAAAAAAGATAACTTCTTCAAGTTGGTTATTCATTCTGAGAGAGTAGAGACCATTTTTCGGTTTCAACTGCTCACCACGCACAAGAATGTACTCATCGGTGTCAGGATAATTAAACTGTCCTGGTGCAGTCAGATAGCCTATGGAACAACCTCCCAGAAAGTCGGTAATAAAACCGAAGCGTTCACCATTCCAGCCATAGAGTAGCGGACACGAAGTCCCTTTGCGATCCAGTTCTTGAATCTTGCAAGGCTTGTTTGAAGCCATTCCAATCTCTGGTTGAACTATGCCAGCAGGCCAAATAATCCGCACAGAATCGACCTCTTGCCTA
>JAEUQL010000553.1 GCA_016789295.1 Blastocatellia bacterium
GTCTTCCAGTTTAAGCCCATAAAATCAATACGAGGAGATTTCAAAAAGTTGCCATGAAGTTTGAGCCTTATCTGCTGAAATTGACTGCTCTGATAGTAACTCTTCTACTTATTGTTATTGGCTACACTATCTATAACAGGCGCTCCCGACACTTACATGAAGAAGCCTGCTTTGATGCAATGCTTCGTATGATCCTACAACCGACACAAGCAAACATAGGTTCACTCGATAAACTACTAAGCAGTAGAAAATTAGCTCAAAAAAAACTTCAAGACCTACTACACAAAGCAGAGATGGAAGCCGACTGCTTATCGATCATGCCTACGGGAGAGTTGAGATCGAGTCAGCCTTTTCTTCAGAAGAGATACAGTCAAATACTTGCTTCATCTGAGCAACACAGCCGTGTATCTGATCTAGTAAAGTCGAGAATGTCAAAGATATAAAAGCTTGTGTCGATTATAAGAGTCTTGCAGCAACACCTTCGGAGAAGGAGAAGCTGGTCTTAGATTGGAAAAAGCATATGCTCAGCTTTATATCAAAGACCAGCTTGTCTACAGTTTTTAGCAATGCAGCACCCTGCTAACCTTGCTGTTTTGGTAGCTTAAATCCAAGATATGTTCCACCACTGATTCCCATCAAACCCAACAATGTTGCGTCAAAGTCTGGCATAGCTAGTACATTCCAAGTAGCTGCAACAAAAATAACTATCAGTACTAAAGTCCAAATGACCATTTGAAACCTGTGAAAACTCACCCCGTTGTCATCATTTAGAATGTCAGCAAGAAAACCTTTGGTCTCTTCTGGTGGTTTTACTTGAACTGGCTTACCTTCTGAGATGGCACCTGCTTGTTCTCTTTCAGCATTGTTAGAGTCTATAACAGCAGAACTTAAACCTGTTATGCCACTTATACCCATGATCCAAAGTACTGAATCAGTCAAAGTAGCAAGATCAGTAGTTACCAACCAAATAAAAACATAGCAAACAACAACGGTCAAAAACCAGCAAGCCATTTGGGTACGAGCCAGACTGTAGGGTTTACGCTTACCATTTTCTGGCTTACCATTTTCTGGTTGTGCACCTGGCACACGTATAATGTCACTATTACGAGCTAGAACATAAAAAGATGCCAGGAATATAGCAACAGCAATTGTAAACACTACAAGCCATTTTTCTTTTACAAAAATAAAGTCGGCTATTACGCTACTCTGCACTTGTGTTCCATTATCAATGCCTACAGTAATAGAAACTGTACGGAACAAAGATCTCGGTTTTCTACTAAGAATGGCATCCCACGTAGCTTTGTTTTTTTCGTTACGTTTTAAGTCAAACCTTAACCTTGCTTCTGTCTTTCCATCCTGCCACTTTTGAATTAAGCGCGGAGGCAAACCTTGTAAGCGATCACCATCAATGTACAGAACAAATTTTGAAACATCTGGATTTTTAGTAACCCATTGTTCAAGTCCATCTATTTTAACTTCAATACTCTGAAACAGAGCTAACTTACCTTCTATCCCTGTAACTTTTAGAGTATTTATCTCTTGTGCATTAGTTATGCTAGTAATTACTAATGATATAAAAGTCACAAGTAATAGTTTTAAGACTTTAACTAGCATAACTTTTTGCAGCTTAGTAGGAATTAGTTTAGCAGATATGTATAACATAACACTTAACCTCCTATCTCTTAAACTAGAAGATAGAAAGATTATATACTGATGTAATAATCAGCTTAAAAGTTACTGTTATAAAATATAAAACTTCTAACAAGTTTTACTGTCATAACTGTTTCACTTTTACTTTAATAACACAAGATTATTATGTTCTATTTTTAGCATAAGAAGCTTATTATTGAGTTTCACAAAATTTAATAATTTTTACTTCTTCCATCAGCTTTTATAGATGTATGGTAATAGCAAAGAAGATATAGAATAGATTTATATTGTTTCTACTTTTAACCTTCATCCTGTGGTTGCCTTACCTGCTTTTTTAATAAAAAATGCAATTGCAAGGGTTTCAAACCATTTCTTCTATAACCAGACAGGAGGTAAAAAGCCATTTTTAAGCACACAGTTTCAAAAGATCTCTTTCAGGTACACAAACTCAGTAATGAGAACGGAGCGGCTTTGGAAGTAGTGCCCGAACGTGGAGGCATAATATCGAAGTTACTGCTCGGTGGAGAAGACATCTTCTACTTAGACCTTTCAACACTAGAAGATAGCAGTAAGAATGTGCGGGGTGGTAATCCCATACTCTTCCCAATATGTGGCCCACTATCTGGTGGAGTTTACGAGCAGGATGGAAAGACATTTAGTATGAAGCAGCACGGCTTTGCTAGAAATCTTGCCTGGGAAACTACCGGAATCGATCTAGGTGAAGAGTCTGCAACTATATCTGTGAGGCTTGAGAGTAGCCCTGTTACGCTTGAACAGTATCCATTCGAATTTGCACTCGACTTTAGCTATATACTCACAAATAGTTCTTTAGAGATTTTGCAGAGATATGAAAATCGTAGTAATTCCAGTATGCCTTTCTATGCAGGCTTTCATCCATATTTTAATGCCCCCAAGAAAGATGCTGTTTCTATTTCGTTAAAAGCTTCTAGCTATCACGATTTTTTGACTGATCAGAAAAGATCCCCAGAATCTGTAATAGACTTCAGTGCTACTGCAGAGACCAATGGTGCTTTTTACAATGTTGCAGAACCACGAGTAGTCTTTTCAAACTTTGGACTTTCGCACTCTTTAGAGATCAACTTCACTGCTCCATTCAAACACATTGTTGTGTGGGGTCTCAAAGATAAGCCTTTTATCTGTGTAGAACCATGGATGGGAATAAATAATGGTTTCAACCTTGGTGAAAGTATCGTATATCTTGAGCCTGGACAAGAGCTAGAAACTTCAGTCACATTCCAAATTTTCTAACAGCAAATAAAATAGGGGGCGAGTCTGCCCCCTATCAAAAACTTCCAAAATAAGATCTTTAGAAGCTATAGCGCAGACCAAGCTGCA
>JAEUQL010000554.1 GCA_016789295.1 Blastocatellia bacterium
GCCATTAGCCCACACTTTGAGTTTATGGGGTTGGGAGTTACTGAGCTGAAAGAGTTTTTTCAAGGAATTGGTGAAAAAGCATACCGCGCTCAACAGATCTACAGAAGCATCTACAAGCATAGGCTTGCTGATTTTGAAGCTTTTACAGATTTGCCAAAGCCATTGAGAACAAAACTCTCTGAGGCTGCAGTTATATCAAGCCAGACTATTAAGCAGGTCTTTCATTCAACCGATGGCACAAGACGTTACTTGATCAGGCTAGTGGATGGCCGTGAAGTTGAAAGCGTTTGGATACCAGAACAAGAACGAGCAACTATATGTATCTCATCTCAAGTTGGCTGCCCACTTGGTTGTCAATTCTGCCTCACTGCACAGATGGGACTTAAACGACATTTGACGATTGGTGAGATAGTAGGCCAGGTGGTTCTGGTTTTGCGCGATATCTATGCAGAGCGTCAAGAGCCAGACCGCCAGATAAATATAGTGATGATGGGGATGGGTGAACCTCTTCTGAACTACCAGAACGTTGTTGCTGCAATACGATTGATTAGTGATCAAGAAGGGCTTGCGATCAGCACTAAGCACATTACGCTTTCGACTGCTGGCATAGTTACCAAGATCTATGATCTTGGAAAAGAGCCTATTAGACCAAAGCTTGCAATATCTTTAACAGGTGTAACTGACGAACTTCGTAATCGATTGATGCCAATAAATCAACGCTACCCGCTAAAAGAGTTGATAAAAGCTTGTAAAGAGTTTCCTCTCAGACCACACGAACGAATAACTTTTGAATATGTAATGCTTGATGGAGTAACTGACAGCAAGGAGGATGCATTAAAGTTGGTCAAGCTGCTCAATGGTCTTCGTGCCAAAGTCAATCTGATTCCGCACAACCCTGCGCCAGAACTTCCTTTCAAGGCTTCATCAATGAAAAAGATAGTTGAATTTCAGCAGATTTTGACTACCAAAGGTTTAGCTGCTTTCATACGTCGGCCACGCGGACAAGATATCTTTGCAGCTTGTGGTCAGTTGGCAGCAAAAGAGGTAGAAGCTAGTGAGTTTTTATTGAAAGATTTTTAGGGTTTGAGAAAACAGCCCGCGTTGCTGCTTGAAAGCAGCAACGACGGGAACCAAAGGCAAAAGAGGAGGAAAAAATACTAAAAACTAACTTTGATCCAGCAACGAAGAGCTGTGAACCTTTCGGCTATTAGCAGCCGAGACTACTCTTGCAAAAGAGGGTTCAAATAACGAAGTTGCAGTTTGATCAAAAATTTGCTTTCGCTGAGAGTTAACGCCCGCATATATCAAAAGTTCCGGAGAGGAGCAGAAATTTTTCCCGATTATTTTCTCTTTAGCCTTCTAAATTTCGGTAGCCACTCTAAAGCTTCTCTGTACTTCTCAAATCTCTTCTCGTCAGCAAAAAACTCGCGTGTGTGATGGTAGCAGCGACCACTCACTATCTTGGATTTGTGCTTAACGTGTAACATTTCGTGATAAAGAATATATTCAATAAAAAATGGTGGAACACTTCTGCTGTCTAAAGATCTGCTAATAATTATGGCGTTATGAATTCGGTCGTGATGTCCAAGTGTCCTTCTTGTATGTCTTCTGCTCCAGGAAAGGGTTGGTTGTGGTAGCAGGTTATTGAAATATTTCTGGTTTAAGCAATGAAAAAGCTTTTCCAGATCATAGAAGTTGCCTTGAGCAGAGGTAATCTGTTTGTAGCCTCTTTCTCTCTTTATATCGTCTATAGCTTTTCTAACTTCTGGAGTACTTACATAGGAGCGAAAAAGAGTTTTTGCTTTTTCTGGAACTCTTTTTTTGAAGAGCTTATAGACAAGTATTGCAGCAAGGGCGTTGTGTACTGAAAAAGGAGCTGTTTGGAGTAGATCAGAGATTCTAACTTTAACCTTACTTCCATGTAGCCTTATAGTGTTATTTAGGCCAGCATAAGGATAGAAACTGATCTCCAGATCAAGAGTTTCGCTAGATTGATGAAACTTCACAATCAACTCAAAAAAGAGCCGTTGCAAGCTGTCTTTGACCTGCTGCACTGCGCTGGCATCTTCTGATCGCCCCACCAATGTTGTTGAACGTTTCGACTGCACAGAATTCTATTTGCTGAGTCCATCAAGAGGGCTGCTTGCGCTTGCGTAGAGTCTGCGCGGCATACGGCCAGCCAAATAGGCAAGTCGGCCAGCTTCAATAGCCAGTTTCATAGCCTCGGCCATCATTGCAGGATCTTTTGCCGAAGCAACAGCCGTGTTGAGAAGGATTCCATCCATCCCAAGTTCCATTGCAACAGCTACATCAGAAGCAGTTCCAACACCTGCATCAACTATAATTGGCACAGATGTGATCATTTCGCGAAGTATTCGCATAGTTGTGAAGTTCTGTATGCCTAAACCTGAGCCGATAGGTGCAGCTAGTGGCATAACAGCAGCAGCACCAGCATCAACAAGCTTCTTTGCTGTCACAATATCATCATTGAAATATGGCAGGACGATAAAACCTTCTTTTGCAAGCACTCTAGTGGCTTCTACAAGCCCTTCGTTGTCAGGATAGAGTGTCTTCTCATCTCCAATCACTTCGAGTTTGACCCAGGGTGTGTCTAGGATCTCTCTTGCAAGGCGTGCAGTTCTGATGGCTTCATCAGCACTATAGCAGGCAGCAGTGTTTGGAAGCAGGAGCATCTTGTCTGTGTCAATATAGTCAAGAAGAGAGCCTTTGCTTCGGTCTTTAAGATCGACTCTTCTAACGGCAACTGTAACGATTTCTGCTCCAGAACGACGGTGTGCTTCGGCCATTACTTCGAAATTTGGATATTTCCCAGTCCCAATCATTAAACGTGAACGTATCTGACGACCAGCAATCACCAACTTGTCGCTTTCTAGTCTCTCTTCTTGCAACATACATATCTCCAATTTTCTAATTTCTTTCTGCTGTAACTAATTTACTTAACCACCACCAACAAAATGGACTATTTCAACCTTGTCATT
>JAEUQL010000555.1 GCA_016789295.1 Blastocatellia bacterium
TCTCCACTGCGCCAGTTATTAAGTAAATTTGTAATGTCTCCGGGTGAAGATGTTTCTGCCATTTATATCCTTCAATGTAAGCACAAAGTTCTATGCCTACCGTTGAAAGAGACTCCACACTCAATTTGGTGTGGAGTCTGGTGTTTTCTACTTTACGTGATCGCTCTTCTGTTTTGCTATAAAGAAAAGTACAGCCGCAAGAATAGAAAATATAACAACTGCCACTAGATTATTCTCTGTGATCGAAGCCCCTAGAGAATGACCAACAGTTTCGAGCTTAGAAGCAACTCCAGCAACAGTCATAGCAGCAAATGCCAGACCAGCAATAGCCCCACCAGCTATCAGACCAGAGCTGAAAAGGACACCTTTTCCAGTCTCTTCTTCTGCAATGCTCTCCGAGCTACCACTCTTTCTTTCAACTAGAGCGCGTACACACCCACCAACAAAGATAGTAGCCGATGTGGAGATTGGCAGATACATTCCTACTGCTACGGGAAGAGCGTGAATACCAATAAGCTCAAGAGTCAAAGAGATAAAAACACCTATCAAGATAAGTGACCAAGGCAACTTTCTAGTAAGCACTCCATCAACAAGGATACCCATCAAAGCAGCTTTTGGAGCGTCATACTTTAAGATCTCTTTAACCTCATAAACAGGCTTACCAGTTTCATCAACGAGGAACTTGCGTTCATCAGCACCCATCCCCATGACAGTTACAGAGGTGTAGATCTTGTCGTCAAGACCTCGGGCTTGGCTACCTTTCTTCACATCTGAACCTTCAGTAAAGACCTTGTCGGCTGCAATACCAGAAGGCTTTACAAGCTGTTCCTTCTTTCCACCTACACCTGGATTGACCAGAAAATGGAGTTCACCTTTATCATCAGCAAGATATTTTCCAGCAGGGATCTTTACTCCTTCACCAGCATCATACTCTACAGGAAGCTGAACAACTTTATATTTAGCCTCTGTTTCTGGTTTCCACTGTCCTGTCCAATCACCTGCAAATCTCTCTGCTGGAGCTTTGAAGCTAGGATAGTTTACTGGAAGAAGATTGACAGAAGATTCATTCAAGAAAGTGAGTGTCCAGCCGATTGCAAGTGCGGAAGTTGTGGCACCTACAAGCAGGCCAACTTGTTGAAATCTTGGAGTAGCACCCACTAGAAAACCTGTTTTTAAATCCTGCGAAGTAGCACCAGCATTTGCTGCTGCTACACAAACAATTGCACCTACTGTCAAAGCTATTATTCTCTGTTCGGGTCCTATCCTTCCAAGAAACAGAAATATAAGAGAAGTAAAAAGTAGAGTTGCTATAGTCATACCAGAGATAGGATTTGAAGATGACCCTATCTGTCCTGTAATTCTTGAACTGACTGTAACAAAAAGAAATCCAAAGAAGACTATTACAATGGTTGAAAACCAATCTACATCCAACTGTGGAAGAAGACCTATAACAAGCATTAACACTAATATACCGACAATTACAAAACTCATAGGCATGTCTCTGGCAGTTCTTTCACTTCCACCGGCCTCATTTGCACCCTTGAAATCCTTAAGTCCTGCAAAAAGTGCGTTAACAATTGTTGGCAATGAACGTAGCAAGCTGACTATTCCACCAGTAGCAACAGCGCCTGCTGCAATGTAGCGCACATACCGGTCTTGTATCTGTCCTGCTGTCATGTTTTTTATCAGCTCATTAGATTCTGGAAACAATGGTGTTGTCCAACCAGAACCAAAAAACTTTATGACTGGGATCATTACAAGTGCAGCCATAACTCCACCACCTATCATATATGAGGCGACTCGAAACCCTATGATATAACCTACACCAAGAAGTTCCGGGGATATCTCGGCTGCAATGCGAGCGTTCTGATAAAACTTCAATGTCTGTTCTGGTATCTCTTTCCAAAGTTTCAGACCAGCCATTAGAAATTTATAGAAGAATGCTACACCAAAACCTGTAAAGACTGTTTTTGCATCGGTTCCACCCTTCTCACCAACTACAAGAACTTCCGCACAGGCTGTACCTTCTGGATAGAGAAGGTTTCCGTGCTCTTTGACAATTAGCGAGCGTCGCAGTGGTATCATTAGCAGCACACCCAACCAACCACCAGTGAGTGCTATCAGAGAAGTTCTCGAAATGTCTAGATCAAGACCAAGTATAAGAAGAGCAGGTATTGTAAAGACTACACCTGCAGCAATAGACTCACCTGCTGAACCAGTAGTCTGTACTATATTGTTTTCAAGTATTGTTGCACGACCAAATAGACGAAGTATTGTTATAGAAAGAACAGCTATAGGTACTGATGCACTTACCGTTAGACCTACTTTTAAGGCAAGATAGACTGAAGATGCACCAAAAAGTATTCCAAAGAATGCGCCTAATACAAGGGCGCGTGGAGTCATCTCTGCAACTCTGTCTTTTGCACTTATGTAAGGCTTAAAGGGTGCGGCAGCTTCTTTGCTAAGCTCAACGTTGCTTGTTGCCATTACCACTCCAGATTTTTAGGGATTTGTATTTGTGTGTCTTATGTATAAAATACAATTCTTACAGTTAAGTCAACAGTTAAAAGATCAAAAATGCATTCTTTTTCACCAAGTATCGCTAGTTGTAACGACCTAAGCCCATTGGGATTATTACATTTCTTTGGTCAACATAAAGCTCTTGACATAAGACTCTTCAAAACGTAGACTCTCTTTTTCTGTGCCAAATACTGAGGCGGGGTAGCTCAGCTGGTCAGAGCGTGGGATTCATAACCCCAAGGTCGGCGGTTCAAGCCCGCCCCCCGCTATAAGGGAGCTTCTAAGCTCCCTTTATTTTTTGGTGAAAAGTTTCCCAATTAACTGAACCACAAGATAAATTTTGAACTGCTGTTCAAAAAATAATCCTCTTCTTTACAGTAGAAAAGCAACATATTTAAGATCACTACCGATAAACATATTGCAAAAAATCTTGGAGACTGAAGTGAATCATCCTGAAGAATCTCAAACAACAGGTATAG
>JAEUQL010000556.1 GCA_016789295.1 Blastocatellia bacterium
ACCGAAGCTGTTGTCAAAGACTTTAATGAAAAGAAGATAGAAAAACTTAAACTAAGTGGTGCTAGTACCCCAGAAGTTACATCACTTTCACTTGAAGAGATATTTACAGCCATTGTTTCAGAGTAAGGAAGGAGAAATAGAAATGAGAGAATTTTTATCTGTGTCAATTAGGGAAATAGTAGAAAAGAGGAACCTGCTTGCAGTAGCTGCAGTTGTGGGACTACTCCCTATACTTTTGGGATCGTTAAATGGTTTTGGGCTACTTAAAAATAGTGGTGATATTGCACTTGTTACACCAATGTTACTTTCTGTCTTTGCTGTTGGAATAGCCCTAGTTGTAGGTTCATCTGTAATTGGAAGAGATCTAATAGAAAAGCGTCTCAGCTTCTATTTCTCAAGACCCATATCAAACTTTGGTATATGGGGCGGTAAAGTCATAGGTGGATATCTGTTAGTAACGGTTGCTACTCTAACCTCTTTGCTACCAAGCTTTCTCTACTTTTCACAGCTTCAGCAAGACATGTGGCAAAGTAAAGCTTGGGCTAGTCTGTTTCTAGCAATCAATCTCCTTCCTTATGCTGCAGGACTGATCTTTGGTGTGATGTTTCGTTCCAAGTCAAAATGGCTGATTCTTGATCTTGCTGCCCTTCCTTTAATGACAGTCTTAGCTGTGCCAGGGCTGAAAAAATTGGCTTTTGCAAGCCTGTATTCTTACACCTCAGAAACAGATAGCGGGCTTTCACTGGCAGCATATGGAGTATTAATAGTCTTTGGAATAATGTTTGTAGCTGCAATTCCAGCAAGTTTTATCTCTTTTGTTATAGGCCGTACTGATCTAGTCCGCAGTCATAAAGTACTCTCCCTTTCTCTCTGGTCGGTAGTGCTGGTTGGTTTGATAGGTTTTCACGGCTATGTCTACTGGCTGTTTACTGCTACTCCAAATGATATTACAGAGGTCTATACTTGCAATGTATCTCCAAAAGGAAACTGGCTTTTTTTGTCAGGTAGTAGCTGGGGACGTGGTTACGTACCTTCAAGCTTTTTGCTAAATCCTAATACTAAAAACTATATCCGTACAGGCTTTTTGCTTTCATTTTCTGAAAGTGGATCAAGAGCACTTTGGGTAAATTTTGAGAGCTATGAGCATAAAAGCCCTTTCAAAGTCTTCTATGCTGACCTTGATTCGTCCAATACTACAGCAGTAGATACAAATGTAATACTCCCTCATGATGAAACAATGAAGGTTAAAATATCGCCAGACGGTACACACTTCGTCGCTATAAACAGCAAACTGGCTAGACTCTTTGAAGTAAAAACAGGTAAAGAAATTGCTGGCATAGCCTTCCCTCTCGGTAGCAATGTTCAAAGTATTTATGACTGGAAGTCTCGTGTAGAGTTTTTAGACAACAACCAAGTCAACTTCTACAGAGTTCATCTAAAGCAGACTGTATCAAAGTCCGAAAATCCACAAACCTTGAATATAATCAAGTTAAACTTTGTGGCAAAAAAGATAGATAGTATAGTAGAGATCAAAGGCTACAATGGCTCACCGACCTATCAAGTTAATAATGGTAGGCTCTTGACAGGTAACGATCTCTCTCCAAAAGCGGCTGGCAATATAACTGTTTATGACTCTAACACAGGTACTTCTATAGCAAGTGTCTCTTCTACCAAGCCCCTTTCAGGTAGGTTACTGAGTGATGGAAGATTTGCTGTACTTTCAACAGAAAATGATCAAATAGTTGTAAAGATCTTTTCTACAGAAGGTGTTGAAGAGAAAAGTATAAATCTAGGTCAGGGTGTCAGTGGTAGTATACAGGGTGAATCAGCACCTGGACATCTCATTGTTATTACTGTTCCAGAACACTATAACTCAATAAAAAACTCACAAATTAAGCTGGTAAATACAGAGAACGGTGAAGTTAGCAAAAAACTTGATGGCTACTACCTTCCAACAAGCTTTTTCTGGTTAGAAAGTTTTAATACTTATATAAAACCAGGAAGTGAACAGACTAAAGTCTACTTCAACCAAAAGTCTATAATCCGATTTGATATGGAGACTGGAGAGAAGAAGGTTCTTTTTGAAGTAGCAAAGTAGGAACAGATAGGGTGTGAAGGCTGTTTCACACCCTTTCCTTAATCCTCTTTCAGACAATCCTTTGAGACTTTTTTTCAAGAAGTGTTAGAAGCTTTTCGTGTAGTCCACCAAATCCACCATTCGACATCACAGCTATTACGTCACCTTCAGTGATTAAAGATTCAAGATGCTCAACTATGTTGTCAGACCCTGAAACAACAGCCGCCTGCTTTCCTTGCTCTTTCAAAACCTCGACAAGTTGATTAGGAGAGAACTGGTCAGAGGTTTCAAGCTTAAATGATTCAAACACAGGTGCTATTACCACAACTTCTGCAGCACCAAAAGCTGTTTCATAGTCTTGCTGGAAGACTCTCTTCCTTGATGACCAAGACCGAGGTTCAAAAACTGCTACTACTCTTCGGTTGGTGTATCTTTGGCTAATAGCTTCTAAAGTTTCACGAACGGCTGTTGGATGGTGTGCAAAATCATCTATGAGTGTTATTTCAGCTATGTTTGCACGAACTTGCATTCTGCGTTTTACACTCTTAAATGTTGCTAATGCTTCAGCAGTAGCTCTACGTTCTATGCCCATTCTCTCGGCTGCCACAATAACTCCAAGACAGTTGCGTACATTGAAGCGTCCAACAAGAGGAGTAAAGAACTTTGCGTACTCTTTTTCTTGTTCAAAAACAGTAAAACTTGTTCCCTCCGAAGAGGTTTCTATGTGTTTGGCTTGCCATTTAGAGTCTTTATTGTCTATTCCAAAGCTATCCACTGGACAGAAAGCACGTCCAGAAAGTTCTGCAACAATTGGACTATCAAAGCCAGCCAGCAGATTCCCACGATTTGGAACAAGGTTGATGAGTCTACGAAAAGCAAGCTTGTAGGCTTCTAGGTCTTTGTAGATATCAGCATGATC
>JAEUQL010000557.1 GCA_016789295.1 Blastocatellia bacterium
TTAAAAGAGTATGAAAGAAGTAGCTATTTTAGCCATAGGAAATGAGCTTTTGCTAGGCGAAACTCAAGACAGCAATACTTACTGGCTATGTCAGCAGTTAACCAAGATGTCAGCAAAAGTTATTCGAGCTGTAATGCTTCCTGACGAAATAAATTTTATTTCAGAAGAGCTAAAGAAGTTATGTACTGAGAAAGTATCTTTAATAATTACCTCTGGTGGATTGGGGGCTACAGAAGATGACATCACACTACAAGCAATAGCAGTAGCTACTGGAGTAGAGTTACAGCTAAACAGCGTGGCTTATGAAATGGTCTATAAAAAGCTAGAAGAACTCGCCCAAGCAGGGCGTATCAATTCCTCTGATATGACAGAAAGTAGAAAGAAGATGGCTCTTCTTCCTGTTGGATCAACGCCATTAGAAAACAGTGTAGGAACAGCTCCAGGTGTAAGTCTTCGTTATGAAGAAAGTTTGATTGTAGCTTTACCAGGAGTTCCATCAGAGCTAAAAGCTATATTTACCGGTTTTTTCAAAGAAGAGAGGTTAAAGTTTTTTGGGGCATACTCAGAACGAGATGTAGTAGTAGCTTGTGGAGATGAGTCTATGCTGGCACCTATTTTAAGTGCTGTTGCTACAATTCATCCAATGGTCTATATAAAATCGAAAGCAAAAGATTTTGTCGAAGAGAAGTTCTTGATAAAACTTCATGCACGTGCAGAAGAACAGAAAGTGGTCAATCGGCTACTTGATGAAGCAGAGCTGACACTTATCGAAAAACTAAAAGAGGTTGGCATAGGACTATATCAGAAGAGCTAGACTTTTTAGCAGTTGCGTATTTTTAAATAAATCCTTATGATTGGCATCATTCCAAACTCCTACCAAATCCCTTAAAAATGAGAGGAATAGATGAGTGAGAAATACCCAAATCTAGACAGTTACGTTGAAAGTGTAAGAGATGAATTTGAACAGAAGTTGGCTCAATTTGTTGAGATACCAACAGTAAGTATGCAGTCTGAGCATGCCGAAGACATAGAGCGAGGTGCAGACCTTGCAGTTGAATACTTGAAAGCTGCTGGAATCGAGGATGCCGAAAAAGCCAAGACAGAAGGTTATCCGTGTGTTGTTGGCCACCTCATCAGAGATAAAAGCTACAAGACAGTAACTATTTACAACCACCTTGACGTTCAACCAGCCGACCGTCAAGAGTGGAACCGTGAGCCTTTCAAGTTTTATAAAGATGGTGACAGATACGAAGGTCGAGGCACAACCGATGACAAAGGCCCGGCACTCACTGCTTTATATGCGGTTAAGTATGCAGTAGACAATGACATACCTCTCAACTTCCGTTTTCTTTGGGAGTTGGAAGAAGAGATTGGGAGTCCAAATTTTGACTCTTTTCTCAAAGCTAGAGCTGAAGAGTTCAAAACCGACTCTGTACTGATCTCTGATACTATCTGGATAAGCAGAGGTAAACCAGCCGTTCCTTATGGCCTAAGAGGATTACTCTCTTTTACCTTGACACTTGAAACAGGAACCAAAGATGTACATTCAGGATTAACTGGAGGTGCAGCACGAAATCCTATTGGTGAACTCTGTCAGGTTATCAGCGAGTGCTATAATGCACGCACCGGTGAAGTAAAGATACCTGGCTTTTATGACGACGTAGTCAAAGCATCCAAAGAGCAGGTAGGAAGCTTTCTGGAGTCAGGGTTTAGCATTAGCAACTTTATGAAAGCTCACGAGTTGAAATCTGTTCGTTTTGATGATCCAGCTACAATAGTCAAGTCGATTATGAGTCTTCCAACATTTGAAGTACACGGAATTGTTGGAGGTTATTCAGGACAAGGCGTTAAGACTATAATCTCACCTCGTGCAGAAGCAAAGATAAGTGTAAGGCTTGTAAACAACATGAATGGTGAGAAGACTTTTGGTTTGATAAAAGAGTTCATTAACACTCTAAATCCAGACGTCAAGGTCAACTATCAAGTCTCTTCTCCACCATTCTTAGGTCAATTTGAAGGGCCATATGCAGAAGCTGCAAGAGATGCTATGAAGTTTGCTTTTGGTACAAACCCTGCATTTGTTCGTGAAGGTGGAACGATAGGCTCTTGTACATCGATGCAGAACTACTTGAAAGCTCCATTGGTATTTCTCGGTTTGAGCTTACCAGAACACAGCTATCATGGGCCAAATGAGAACTATGATTGGCAACAAGCGTCGGGTGGTATGAAGATGTTCACACGCTATTTTGACACCATCAGCCAACTCTAAAAAACCAAAGGTAAGAGATTAAAGAGAGGGTAGTACCACCCTCTCTAACAACTTAAATATTCTTTAAGACAGAGTTTTGTGTAGAATTTCTAGTTGGTTGCTATTAGTTGAAGTAAAAATCATCACTAGCACAAGCAAAGCCATCACTCCAGCAGTCAGTGCTACAGATGGAGTATTATACTGCTCAACCACTATTCCAATATAAGCCCATACAAAAACAGCACGATAGATATTGTCATTATTTGCCAACTTTCCTATAACATATGCTGCAATAGTTGAAACCAGAAGCATGGTAATTGCCCAGGTAATTGGATCAATGCCAAAAAGGTTCCACTTGAGTATATTTAGTGCAGCTTCAGTATTAGCAATAGTAGCAACTGATAGCCATCCAACATATATCTGCAGTGGTATCTGTAGAAAGCGTTCTGTCCGAGAAATAGCATTGTTACGATTTATCTCTAACTGTATGTATGCAATCCAAGCCGAAACTTCCATTGCTATTAACACTGGAACAGTCCAAGGGACAAAAGTTTGGTAGCTAGCCAAGAGTATCCATATTGGATTGCAGAGCGATGTGACGGCAAGCCATACTGCACTACTTCTAACTCTTGGATTGCTGGATTGTTTTGGTAAAGCTTGCCATATACCCAAAGCCAGTAAACCAAAGTAGTTAACTCCCCATATGGTGAATACATATCCGGCAGGTAAAAAATATTCTC
>JAEUQL010000558.1 GCA_016789295.1 Blastocatellia bacterium
CTCTGTCTTCTTCGTTGGCTCTTGCTCTAAGTAATTCTATACTTGAAGCCGTTACATCTAGTGCCCTTCCCTTTCTTCTCAGTACTGCCGTCATCGCTGTTGCACCAGCTTCAGCATTCTCTGGCAGTAGTTGAAGGTGCATAGATATCGTGGCATCAAATTCATGAGATGTCTTTTTTAAGTAGAGTAGCTTCTGATTTTCTGAGCCATTGAGTAGATTTTTTGTATATTCTCTTTCTCTCGCATTGTCTGCCTCTATTTTGTATTCTAAGCCTTTTTTGCTATCTCCTTTTGCTATGTAGAACTTTGCACAGTTGTATAGAGTCTGTGCTGTGTCAGGATGATTTGCACCAAGAGTAACTTTTCTTATCTCAAGAGATTGCAAATATAAAGGCTCGGCTTGATCATATTTTTTCTGATTGCTATACAAGCTTGCAAGATTATTGAGGCTAGTAGCTGTCAGAGGATGATCAAAGCCAAATGCAGATTTCATAATCTCAAGAGACTGCCGATATAAAGACTCTGCCTCACTGTATCTTCCTTGAGTGTCGTACAACTGAGCTAGGTTATTGAGACCAGAAGCCGTATAACTATGAGTTAGGCCAAGAGTAGACTTCATAATCTCAAGAGATTGCAAATATAAAAGCTCAGCCTCTTTATATCTCTTTTGATACAGATAGAGTTGAGCAAGGTTGTTAAGACCTATTGCTGTGTCAGGATGTTCTGTGCCAAGTGCAGATTTTTTAATCTCCAAGGCTTGTTTGTACAGTGGCTCAGCTTCATCGTACCTTCCTTGAGTGGAGTACAACCCAGCAAGATTGTTGAAGATTGCTGCTGTGTCAGGATGTTCTAGGCCAAGAACATTTTTTCTGATCTCCAGTACTTGCTTGTACAGTGGCTCAGCTTCATTGTATCTTCCTTGAGTAGAGTACAATCCAGCAAGGCTGTCCAGACTATTAGCTGTTTCAGAATGATTTAGACCAATAATAGCCTTTTTGATCTCCAGTGCTTGCTTGTACAGTGGCTCAGCTTCGCTATGCCTTCCTTGAGCTAAATATAATGAAGCAAGATTGTGGAGGTTAGTAGCTGTGTCAGGGTGATTTAGACCAAAAGCTGTCTTACTTATCTCTAAGGATTGCTTATACAACGGCTCGGCTTTGGTGTATTTTCCTTGAGTAGAATATAATGAAGCAAGATTGTTTAAACTTATCGCTGTGCTATGATGGTTTGTCCCTAAAACAGCCTTTATAATCTCTAAGGATTGCAAATACAGAGGTTCAGCATCATTGTATTTTCCTTGACTTTGATACAACGAAGCAAGGTTGTTAAGACTAGTTGCCGTAGCAGGATGGTTTACTCCTAAAATAGTTTTTATAATCTCTAAGGATTGCAAATACAGAGGTTCAGCATCATTGTATTTTCCTTGCTCACGATAGATCTGAGCTAGGTTATTTATACTGGTAGCTGTGTAAGGATTATTTAGTCCTAAAATATCTTTTCTTATCTCTAGTACTTGCTTGAATAAAGACTCGGCTTCACTATACTTTCCTTGAATAAAGTACAAGTGACCAAGGTTGTTGAAGCTAGTAGCTGTCAGAGGATGATTTAGTCCTATTGTTTCTTTTCCAATCTCTATAGCCTGCTTTGACAAAGATTCGGCCTCATTGTACTTTCCTTGACTGTGGTAGACTTCAACAAGCTTGTTGATATTAGTGATCACATGAGGGTGATAGGAACCAAATAGTAACTTTTCTGTTTCTACAGCTTGCTTGTACAAAACCTCAGCTTCACCATACCTTCCTTGACTGTAGTAGACTCTGGCAAGATGGCTGAGGCTATTGGCTACTTCAATATCGTTCATTCCTAGAAACTTAATCTTCTTATCTATAACTTGCTTGAGTAAGTCCTCTGATTCTTTGTATTTATTTTTCTGGTAAAGCAAAATTGCTTCTGTAGTTAATCCTGCTGTTTCTTGCAAGAATTTTATTCTTTTCCTATCGATTTCTTTTGCTGCTCTTTGCTCTTCTAACTTGATTTCATATCTGCCCAAATATCTACTATTTGCTGTTGATGCTACTTCTATTCTGTAGACACCTCTCTTGCTTGTAACTATTTCTACTAGTTCTATACCGTCTGTTCCGTTTGGACTATCTACCTCACATATCTGCTTTCCTTCCGAGTCATAGACTTTTACAACTACATCTATCCCTTGCTGTTCTACTGCTACCTTTACATACTCATTCTTTTTGACCTCTAGATAGAAATCTTCTTTTGCTTTTAGCTCTTTTTTAATTACTTCTCCTACTTTCAACTTACTTCCTGATATCTTTACTTTTTGACCGTAAACTGTTGATACTAAACAGAAAATTAGAATAAGTGTCATTGATCTTATTGCTTTTTTTACTATTAAGTTCTTACTAAATACGCTCATATAAAAATCCTCCTTATTCTTTCTTTAAGAAAGTAGTAGAAACGAGCAAAATTCATAAAACTAAGAAAATATTTTTTCCAGATCTCTAGCTGCATATTCGCAAAGCAGCTACGTCAATGGATAAAGTACAAGTTAATATTCGATACTGAAACTTTAAGAAGAAAGACTTCATTCAGACCGGAAAGCATAAGGTTGACCTCTTCCAGAAAGAATCTCTAAAACAGCAGTAGCAGCTCTTTCCGAAGCTCCACCACTACCAAGCCGTTCTTTAATCCTTTTGTAAGCTTCAAACAGTTTTTGACGGTCTTGCTCACACAAAACTAGTCTTTCTACTTGCCGTGCAATCTCTTCTCCATTTGCTTGGTGCTGTATCAACTCGGTGACTAGCTTTTCTTCGAGTATGTAGTTTGGCAGGCCATAGTAAGGTAGGTGCGTGTGGCGCGACCACAAGAGCCAAGTAAGCCTTGTCACTCTTCCAATAATCACTTCTGGAGTACCTAAAAGTGCAGTTTCTAAAGTTGCCGTTCCAGCAGCTACAGCAGCCGCACTTGCTGC